>NZ_JAPHPY010000043.1:0-50686 GCF_026241575.1 Vibrio sp. Sgm 5 | reverse complement strand
TAGACATATGGTTCACCTCGTTCTGAGAGCCTACTCTAAGCGTAGGGCTTGAGAGTGAGGCGGACCATATAATTAGCGCTGATAAATCGGCGCTTTTTTCGTTTGTTTGTTCACTAAAGCTTAAGCGACGAGGATGTTCTTGAGTTCGTTCAACGATTCCACCGTGTAGCTTGGCGCAATACGCTCATCCACACTTGCGCCTGTGGTGTTCAACCAACACGTTTCAATGCCAAAGTTGTTGCCACCCAAGATATCGGAATGCAGGTTGTCACCCACCATCAATACGCGCGTCTTACATGGGTTACCCATTTGCGTCATCGCGTATTCAAAGATACCCAGATCCGGCTTAGCAATACCAACTTGTTCAGAAATCACCACGTGCTCGAAGTAATCACTCATGCCAGTGCGCTCTAGGCGAATCGCTTGCAGCTCAGTAAAACCATTAGTAATGATGCCCATCTTCGCTTTACCTTGCAGCGCTTCCATCAACTCTTTCGCACCCGGCAGCAAAGTACAGATGTCAGCCATCGCTTCTAAGAATGCGCTGTTAAGATCCGCCGTTGTGGTATTGAGCTTTTCAGCCCACTCAGTAAAGCGTTTGTGCTTGAGTTCATCTGCCGTCACTTTACCATCTTGGTAATCTACCCAAAGTGGTTTGTTGACCGTTTGGTAGTGCGCAAAATCTTGCTCGGTGAAATCTACGCCTTTGCGAGAAAACATCAGCTGCAAACCTTTGAAGGCATCAAAGTGAAACAAGGTTTCGTCAGCGTCAAACAAGATCCAATCGTATTTCATTTTCTTCTTTCCAATATCCAGGTCGTTTTCTTCCGCATAGTCTAATTGTTTTCTTCTTGAAGATAATCTCTATAATTGGAAAATAATTGTATCGTTTTTCTCAACAATAGATAACCCCAATAACCTAGGAGCACGCCGTGAATGCCATTGCGTCACTGCCAGTATTTGTCGCTGTCGTAGAATGCGGCAGCTTTTCCCTTGCCGCCAAGCAGTTAAACCTCACCAAATCGGCGATAAGCAAACGCATTAACCAACTCGAAGATGACCTCGGCATTCGCTTGCTTAACCGCACCACAAGAAAGCTCAGCCTAACCGAAGCTGGACGTCGATACTTCGAGTACGCTTCTCAAGCAGTGAATCTTGCTCAACAAGGCGTCGATGCCGTTTCTGAGCTGCAAGGCTCACCGCAAGGTCGGCTCAAAATCACAGCTCCCATGTCTTTCGGCATATTACACGTTGCGCCACTTATCAGCGAATTTCTCGCACGTTACCCGAAAATTGAGGTCGATTTACAGCTAGAAGACGCCATGGTGGATTTGGTCGAACAAGGCTTTGATTTGGGGATTCGCATTGGCGAACTTGCGACTTCTAACCTTGTTGCCAAACGCCTTGCTCCGTGTAAAAGCGTACTGTGCGCCTCTCCAGAATACTTAGAGGAGTTTGGCGTACCGACCAAACCAAGCGATTTGGTAACGCACAACTGTTTGCGTTATTCGTATTTCCGAGGTGGCGTCGAGTGGATGTTTATCAACAGCGGCAACGAATACAAGGTACTGCCGAAGGGCAACTTTGTGGTCAACAACAGTGAAGCGATTCGCCAGTTGCTATTACGAGGGTCTGGCATCGCACAATTACCGACTTTTATCGCCGCGAAAGACTTTGCAGCCGGTAACTTAAAACCGCTAATGGAAGAGTTCTCCCTTCCTGAGCATGCCATCTATGCAGTGTTTCCAGAACGCAAACACATGCCATTGAAAGTACGTGTGTTTATTGACTTCATCAGCGAAAAGCTCGGCACCGATACACCGTACTGGGATCGCTATTGATAGGTTCTAATGCTCCATCACATTTGATGCAATAACATTTGGTTAATCTAATGTTTCATTTTTAACAGGTGCGCAACCAGCATTGGAGCGCTAACTTAAGTAGCACGTCAACCACACCGGAGTGTGAAGCTATGAAAGTACTGATTCAATACACCCAAGCGGGTAAATATCGTGACCAAGCGTGGGAATCGCTGACGCTAAAAGCAAAAGGCGAGATTCAAGCCGTAACGCCCTCTTACGCAGCTCAGCTTATCGAGCAAAACAAAGCGACGCTTGTAATGACAGAAGACGAGCAAGTGATCTTCCATTCTTAAAAAACATCGATAAAAATGAGCTCTACACCCGAGCTCATTTTTTTGATTAGTAGGAGAGTTGCTACGCTCAATCTTGAATGATTTTATTTCCGCAGTTTTCGCAGATTAGATGACGAGAGAAGTCATCCATAGAAGCAAGGAAAGCACCAAATACTGTGCTTTTTAGAAAGCCAGAAATGAACTCCTTCTTACTGCGATTCTTATCTCCCTCAAAAGCACTTTTCTTTCTGACCAACACCACAACATGATGCGTTTCCACACCACACGAAGGACACATAACAACTTCCGTCTTATTTGACATATCAGCTCCTGAACTCGCTCTGGTGAATTCATTTTTGTTAAAAACATCATAGCTTTCGATATAAGCACATGAAATTTATAAATTAATGAAACCGATATGTAAACAAGCGCTTATTGATTATGAGAATAAGCGCCGTGAGTATGTGTGATTACTAGTTTTCGTTTAAGCGACGAATCAATTTGGCAGGCGTACCGCCATATAGACAATCTGGTGGAACATCGCTGTTTACCACTGAGTTAGCGGCAATGACTGAGCGAGCACCAATGGTTACCCCTTGGTTGATCACCGAGTTGCCACCAATCCAAACACTATCTTCAATGGTGATTGGTTTACAAAACGTTTCCCACTTAAGTCGGCTACGGTAATCCAACGAATGTGATGCCGTGTAAAGTTGCACACTAGGACCGATAAGTACGTGGCTACCAATGGTGATTTTGGCCCCATCAAGCATGACGACATTCATATTGATGAAGGTCTCTTCACCGATTTCAATCGTCTTACCAAACTCACAATGGAATGGCGCTCGGATCATACTCATCCCAACTTTACCAAACAGATCCTTTTGCAAAGCATCACGTTGAGATTCATCGGTATTGTTATTGAAGGCCTTCAACGCATGAGTTGCGTGAGTACGGATCGCTTCGATCTCTTCGTCTGTACCGTTAAACACTTGGCCAGACATCATTTTTTCTAATTCGGTCACTGGATCATTCCTACAACTTTTGACCACGATAGATTAGCGTAAAAGAGGAATAAAAAAAGAGAAAAGCACGGGCTTTTCTCTTTCCTATTTTGTCGTTGTATCACGTCGGGGTTATACGATTTCCCAGCTGTGAGTCATCTCAACGCCTTCGCCCAACATCAGACATACTGAGCAGTATTTTTCTAATGAGTCCGCCGCTACTTTAGCTACGATTTCTGGGTCCAGTGTTTCACCAGAGACTTCAAAGTGAATGTTCACCTGAGTGAAGATACGTGGAGCCGTTTCACGACGTTCCGTGGTGAGTTTCGCGTTGACAGAAGCCACTTTCTGACCTGCTGTTTTTAGACCATCAACAACGTCCACAGAGCTACAACCACCAGCAGCCATCAATACCATTTCCATTGGGCTTGGTGCCGTTGCACCGCCATTGCCATCCATCACGACTGAGTGACCAGATTGAGACTGACCGAGGAATTTAAAGTCTTCGACCCATTTTACTTCTGCTTGCATGGTTTCCCTCATTATTGCTTTTGCCTCATCGGAAACCTTCTACCAATGAGCGCTTGTTTCGTGCCGTTACTGTAGCCCTGTTGTGAGAAAGGGCAAAGAATTTTTCGTAATCACTGCAATTTTTTCGCTCTTACTTCTGTCTTCTTACGTAACATTCATTGAGAAAAATGACGTTTGAGGAAGTTATGAAGAAAGTATCTAAGCTATTGGTGGGATTCTCATTCACACTCCCTGTACTGTTCATCTTGCTAAGTAAAACAGGTACGGCCGATACCATGGATAAGATGAACGCATCTGGTAAAACTGACATCACAACACTCGCAGGTGGCTGCTTCTGGTGTACGGAATCAGATTTAGAACAATTGCCCGGCGTGTTAGACGTTGTCTCTGGTTACTCAGGCGGTGATTTAGAAAACCCAACTTATCGACAAGTCTCTTCTGGTAAATCAGGCCATATTGAAGTGATTGAGGTGAAGTACGATCCTGCTGTCGTGAACTACGAACAAGTGCTGGACTACTTCTTCCGCCATATCGACCCGACTGACGACAAAGGCTCATTCGTCGACCGTGGTCCTCAATATCGCCCGGCGATCTTCTATCATAATGCGGAGCAAAAGCAGATAGCTGAGCAGTTTATGATGGAAATCGACAAGGCGATGATCTATCCAAAACCGTTGAAAACAGAACTGATCGAGTTTGAAAAGTTCTACCCTGCGGAGTCGTACCATCAGGATTACTACAAAAAGAGTAGCCTGAAGTACAAATACTACCGCTACGCATCAGGTCGCGATAAGTACCTCGACGAAGTGTTTGGTGAAGATCGTAAAGACAACCCAAAAACACTGCGTGAACTTATCAACGAAAAAGAGTTGGTGACGAAAGTGAAGGTATACGAGAAACCTTCAGACAAAGAAATCAAAGCTAAATTGACTGAGCTTCAATACTACGTGACACAAGAAGAAGGTACAGAGCGCCCTTTCAACAACAAGTATTGGGACAACAAAGAAGCAGGCATTTACGTTGATATCGTCACTGGTGAGCCTTTGTTCTCGTCAACGGATAAGTACAAATCGGGTACAGGTTGGCCAAGCTTTACGAGACCAATTAACCCAGGCTACATCGTAGAGAAAACCGACTTTAAACTGGTTTATCCACGCACAGAGATCCGCAGTAAGTTTGGTGATTCGCATATTGGCCATGTATTTAAAGATGGTCCTAAGCCAACAGGATTACGTTACTGCATGAACTCAGCCGCAATGGAGTTTGTACCAGCGAACAAGATGGCGAGTTTAGGCTACGGCGATTATCTGTACCTATTTGATAAGTAGCTAGTTGTAACCAAATTAGGAGTGAACATTCAGCGCAATGAAAGGTTTTAAATCCAACCTTCCCATGAAAGTCTGTCCGGTCTGTCAGCGCCCATTTTCTTGGAGAAAGAAGTGGGCGCGAAATTGGGAGGAAATCGTTTATTGTTCTGAGCGTTGCCGAAGAAATAAATCAACGAAAACGTAGGTCACTCCAACCCTCTATAGAAAACGCTATTTCCTTTGTAATAACGTTTGTACGTGTTCTTTTACCAAGGCAATAACGTCCCATCATAAGCCCAAAACGCCCCGTTATCTTGCGGGGTCGCTTTTTCTATCAAGCCTAATAAATCCTTTGCGACTCGCTCCGGTGTAAACAGCTTTCCCTCTGGCACATTGGTTTGAAAAGGTGCCGACAAAGCAGTGTCCGTAGTACCTGGGTGAAGTGACAGCACCGTGCCATGTTTGACCATTCTTTGCCATTCGATCGACATGGTTTTGAGGAACATGTTTAATGCGGCTTTCGATGCACGATAGCTGTACCAACCACCGAGCTGGTTATCGCTAATGCTGCCAACTTTGGCCGAAATGGTCGCAAATTTAGGTGCAGTACTGCGTTTTAGCTTGGGCGTGAAGTATTTCGCCAACAGTAAACTTGGCAAAGTATTAACCGTGATGGTTTGCTGAAAAAAGTCTGCGTCGAGCGAATTAAGATTCTTCTCAGGGCCTTTCTCTTGGGTGTGCAACATACCAACACAGTTGACCAACCAATCGACGTGTTCAATCTGCTCACTGAGCGCTTTTACCTGCTCGTCTTGCGATACATCCACTTGATGCCAAACGACATTTGGGTGTTGCCAATCTGGTTGCTGCTTACGATAAGTGGCATGCACGCGAGCTTGAGGGAACCGAGCTGCGGCTTCTTGCACCATCGCCAAACCAATGCCACCGTTGCCACCAACAATCAGGATGTCCATCACAAGCTCTCCAATTTTTTCATATAATGCTCTGCGGTTTGTAATATCGCATTCCGCTTTTCTTCTTCCATATTGTCCCAAGAACGAAAAATCATTCCGATACGTGGATTGGTTGCGAGACGTTTATCGTGTTTGTTCATAAAGCGCCAATACAAGCTGTTAAACGGGCACGATCCTTCCCCGCTCCTCGCCTTATTGTCGTAATGGCATCCCTTACAGTAATCGCTCATTTTGTTGATGTAAGAACCACTCGCCGCGTAAGGTTTGGTGCCAACAATGCCGCCATCCGCAAACAATGCCATGCCGCGTGTGTTAGGCATCTCTACCCATTCAATCGCATCGACATAGATACCGAGATACCACTCATCCACTTGGTCTGGGGCGATTTCGGTTAGCAAACAAAAATTGCCAGTGACCATCAAGCGTTGGATGTGGTGTGCGTAGGCATAATCGAGGGACTGACCAATCGCATTGCGCATACAGGCCATTTTGGTTTCACCATTCCAAAAGAAGTCCGGCAAATTTATTTCTGCGTCCAACTCGTTCTTTTTCGGGTAATGAGGCATGTTCGCCCAATAGACGCCTCGGATGTATTCTCGCCATCCTAAGATTTGGCGAATAAACCCTTCGACTTGAGAAATGTCGATGTCCGCGTTGGAATGAAATGCCTTGAGTGATGCATCAATGACTTCTCTCGGGTGCAGCAATTTGCTGTTGAGCGAGAATGAAATTCGGCTGTGATACAAGCTCCACTTAGCATCGTGCTGACCTGTCATGGCGTCTTGAAAACGGCCGAACAACGGTAGACAGACTTGGCAGAAATGCGCGAGTAAAGACAAGCTTTGCGCGCGATTAATCGGCCACAACAAGTCCCCTTCAAGATTTCCGATGGTTTTGATGTCATGTTCTGCCAACCGCTCAACAATGCCGCGGACGTCGGTACTGAACATCAAAGGTTGTGGCAGTTGTTCAATGTCTTTGGCTTTGAGCTTATTACGGTTGTTGGCATCGTAATTCCATTTTCCGCCTACAGGCTTTCCGTCTTGCATCAAGATGTCGAAGCGCTTTCGCATCCGGCGGTAGAAGTGCTCCATCATAATGTGTTTGCCTTGAGGAAACTGCGATTCTATTTCTTCAAACGGCAACAAAAAGTGTTCCGAATCGACACAACGCGTCACAACCCCATCAAGCTTTAGTTTGGCTAACTGCTCTAGTAAACGGTATTCATCGGGGCGTTGATATTCAAACTTACTTGCACCAACCTCGCTCACGTAGTGTTGCAAGACTTGCTCAAGATCGTCGAAGGATTGTGTGTCACCCAACGTGAGATGCAAAACTTGATGCCCCTCGCTCTGACGCTCTTTCGCAAACTGTTCCATTGCAGAAAAGAACGCACAAACTTTCTGAATATGGTGCGTGACGTAAGTATTCTCTTGCTTGAGCTCCGCAATCAGGTAAAGCACTTGCTCATCCGGTTGCTGAAACCAAGAGTGCTCACTGTTGAGTTGATCGCCCAAGATCAATCGTACGGTTTCAAATTGCATTACGGTTTCTCCGATGACGAAGCTTTGTCACTGCTGCCCATCATAATCGGCCAATCGACCATGTCTACACTATCCAAATGCGCGCCAGCGCAACGACCTTGCCACCTATCGATGAACTCCATGTGCGGATCGTACATTTCGGTTTGCTTTTCGAGGTTGAATTGTCGTGAACCACGCGGATCCGCACCGACACCCGCTAGGTATTGCCAATTTCCCCAGTTTGATGCCACATCGTAATCGACCAGTTGTGACTCAAAGTACGCCGCGCCATAACGCCAATCAAGGCCAAGCTCATGCACCAAACAACTGGCGACTAACTGTCTACCACGATTCGACATATAACCGGTTTCATTAAGCTGGTGCATACACGCGTTCACGATAGGAAATGGCGTTTCACCTTTCTTCCATTGCTGGAAACGGTGCGTGTAAAAGCTGGTGAGTGGTGCTTGATTTTGGATGCCACCGAATCGGAAGAGCTGCCGCTTGTATCGACGGGCATACCAATAAAAGTACTCACGCCAAAGCAGTTCGAAGTAAATCCAATAGGTTGAATCATTTGCACCATTCGCGGCTTCATAACGTTTAAGCATGGCATAAATGGTTTTCGGAGAAAGACACCCATGAGCTAACCAAGGAGAGAACTTGGTGGAGTAATCCATACCATCTAAACCGTTGCGCGTTTGTTTGTATTCACTTGCTAATGTTGAGGCAAAATACTGACGACAATGTTCAAGCCCTGCTCGCTCACCACCATTAAACAGGCTTCGCTGGACATCTCGGGTCAAACTCAACGTCGGCAGTACGAGTTCGTCTGGCAGTGAAGGCAACGTTGTTACTGCTTCTACAGGTTCAGCTAGAGCAAGGTTCTCAACCTTTTTTCGGAACTTGGTGAAGGTGTCAGGAAGCGCTTCAAGCTCAAACGGTAAATCTTCGACACAGAACAAGCTGCGAACTTCACTTTGGACAACAGCCAAATGCGGCGCTTCTGCTTGAATCTTATCGACCACATCTTGCTCATCTGATCCAGAGACCGCATCTACAAAGAGATGGGTCACATCAAGCTTGTCAGTAACATATTTGATTGCTTGGTAAGGAGGTAAGTCAACGACCTGTAAACGTTGATTAAGTGCATTCAAAGACAAGCTAAGGCAATGCACTGACTCGTCCAAAAACTGTTGTTTGGCGGACCCAAATTCCGGAGTTTGTGCGTATTGCTTTAGGTAGGGCGACATTTTTGGATAGCAGTATATACAAATGAGCTCTTCGACCTCAGCAGAGGCTCGGAGCAGGAGCGGATTGTCATGCAATCTCAAATCGTTGGTAAACCAATACAATCCTATAGTCTTGTTCAAGTGACGCTCCTTACTACTCTATTCTGGTATGTGCATGCCAAGTTTTACGCATCACCATTGGTCACGATCATCGCATCATTTAGATTGCTGAAATCTTCATCAAACAAACTTCTTTAGTAAACAAAATGTTATAGATAAATTTATAAGTTATGAAAGATTAAGTAAGAATTCATGAAACCGTTTGATTGTTCGCTCAAGTTTTTTAAAAAAACCGTACAAAAATGACAAAAATTAAAGCGATATTGTTTTATATCCGTTACCCTTAGCCCAATTGCATTTTGCTTGTAACACCGCAGAAATGACCGACGAATTTAAAAAATCGACCGCTAATTTAAAAAAAGCGGTGCCCTTAATGATCAAAAACCACGTAGCGGCAACACCAGCCAACTACGCGCTTTGGTATACCTACGTAGATAAGACCATTCCAGAGTTGAACCAAGAAATGGATATGGTTCTGGAAAATTACGACGTATGCCCTCCTGCTATGCACAAACTGCTCTACAACAACTATGTAGCAAGCAAAGCAGAGACCAGCATAGAAGATCTTAAAACCAACGTAGAAGTGCTGTTGGGTGAGGTCTCCAGCTCTATGACAGACACCATCACTGATACGTCCTCCTTTTCTGACATGGTCGACAAAAGCTTTAATAAGCTAGAGAAAGTCGAAGACAGCAGCCTCAGCATTGAAGAAGTCATGAATGTTGTGCGACAGCTTGTTGTTGAGTCTCGTGAAATTCGCCATTCAACCAAGTTTCTCAACAGCCAACTGACCAATGCGAGCGAAGAAATTTCTCGTCTCAAAAATCAGCTTGCTGAAGTACAGAAAGACGCCTTATTTGACGGCCTCTCCAAGCTGTATAATCGTCGTGCCTTCGATAACGACCTACGTATGCTGATTGACAGCAAACAGGCAATGACACTGATTATGCTTGATATCGACCATTTCAAAGCATTTAACGACAATTATGGTCACTTATTCGGTGATACGGTGATCAAAGCGATTGCACGTCGCTTACAACAAAGCTGTCGAGATGGCATCAGTGCCTACCGTTTTGGTGGAGAAGAGTTTGCGGTGATTGTGCCAAACAAATCATTGAGAATCTCTCGTCAATACGCGGATACGTTGAGACGAATGATTGAGAAGCTGCGTGTCCGCGACAAACGCTCAGGTAGCCAAGTGCACAGTATTACTGCCTCGTTTGGAGTTGCGGAATTTGAAATCGGCGATACGCCAGAAAGCTTGGTCAACAAAGCCGACAAACAACTTTACGAAGCGAAGCAACTCGGCCGCAACCGTGTCATGCCGCTGTAAGACTGATTTCCCGGTAAATAAAACACTCAAACAAAACCCCAAGCACGTGCTTGGGGTTTTGCTTTCTTGGGCTGGATCGTTATTTTTTCGCTTCTTAAAGCATCAGTCAATGCTGTAACAGTAACTTAAGAAGTAATCTTCACCATTTTTCGCGGTAAATTCTTTATCTTCACTGCACGCCATTGGTTTGCCTTTTTTGTCGCCTTTGATCAAGCTGATCCAATGACGCATGGCTGTTGGGGCGTTACCCGTCAGCTCAGGGCTAAACGTGGTACGGGTTTCGAGTTGGATATCGTCGATGTCCATCAACTCAACACAACCTGTGCCTTTGTGACAACCAAACAGCACTTCAGCGTGGCTTCCAGATTCGTCTTTAAACAGAATCGATTTCGGATCTTCTTTCTCACCAGTGTACGCTACGAAGTGCTTTGGACTTTTAAGGCCACTGTGCGTACCGTCTTTGAAGTAAGCCATTACATGTCGGTAGTCGATAACGTAACTGGATACATCTTGGTGTGACCCATTCTCTAGTGGAAACATTCGGTCTAGTAATTGCTTCGCCTTAATTTGCTTTTCGCTTTGCTGCTCAGCACTTACCGCCTCGACGGCAAATACGGCTTCAGCGATAATTGGGCGTTGTTGTTCTTGGATGTCTTTTTTATCGAAGTTCAGCATATTCATCGTCGTTTCCTCTCACTTAAACACTCTTCCTAGAGTAAAAACTTAAAACCTCTGTTTAAGTTTCAGGCAAATTTGTGAAGTTGATGGTTAATTTCCTTGCCTGCTCAGTATGTAGACTAGCGAAATATTGACTACAATTTCACAACAAAAATTTTACAATGTGAATTTTACAAAATGTCTGTGTCAAAAAGTCTTATCCGCCAATCTCATTTCTTGGGTACGAAAATTCGCAACCTAAGGAAAAACAACCATTTAACGATGGAGGATTTGTCTGCGCGTTGTGTAAGGATAAATCCAGAGTACGCGCCTTCCGTTTCTTACCTATCGATGATCGAACGTGGAAAACGCGTACCGAGCATCGATATGTTGGAAGTGATCGCCGAAGTTTTCCAAAAAGAACCCGCTTGGTTTTTGGACGATGAGCCAGAGCTCGAAGCCATCACGCCCAATAAAGGCAACCGTGGCGGCATTAATGGCATGGCGCTCGAACCCAGCTTCTTGTTCTCTAACGATATCCTGCAAATCGCGATACCAGAGATGCTCTCCCAAACGGGGATCACAGGGCGTCAGTTTGCTCATCTTTTGATTCGTGCTCACCAAGAAAATCATCAAAACCACTTTCCAGACTTAGAAAGAGCGGCAGAAGAAGTCGGCTTAAAACGTTTGAATCTATCGGTTGAAGACTTAATCGACATTGCCAAAAGCTTGGGATTGGACATTCGTTGGATTGATCGCGCCCCTCAAGATGTGGTTGATGAACTGGGGGTCAGCGCCAAACAACTCGTGACTTCTTTTATGGAAGCCCCTGGCACGATTTACCTGAATAAACGCATGCGTGATTACCCCACTCGCTTAAAGTACGACTTGGCTGTGTATATTGGTCACAGGGTGCTACACAGCAGTGATGGTATGAGCAATGTGCTCTCTATTGGTCACCAGAACAATTGGGAACAGACAGACAGCCCGGTGTCGAACTCAGAGCTAAACTCTCAAGATATCCTCCAGGCATGGCGCGATTTTGAGTCGAGTTTCTTTGCAGGTGCATTACTCTGTCCAAAAGTGCCATTTCGCCAATTACTCGATCGCTCAGGTTATGAAATCGATGTTCACAAAAAAGCGGGCGTCTCCCCTTCTGTCGCAATGCGCCGCATGACGGTGGTATCGCCGTACCCACATTGGCATTACTTTGATGCTTATGGACCAGGTAAGCTCAAAGCGGTTTATCGTGGTAATGGTATTCCACTCCCTTGGGGGAACATGCGCAAAGTGAATGACCCTTGTCAACACTGGGCAGTCTTCCGTCGTCTGTCACAGCCGCTAGATACCAGCTCAGCACAGATCTCGATTCTCAATGTTGGTAATGAACCACGCATCTACTGTTGTGAATCAGTCAATGTATTTGATCCAGCAGGAAACAATCGCGTGCTTTGTGCTGGCATAGACCTCAACCCGGCTATTTCTGCACAGGGTGGGGATGCGATTGCAATTGCAGAAGAGCTAAAATCGCTGTGTGTCTCTTCTGGGGGCAGCACGGTGATTCCACAGCACATCAAAAAGGATCTGACGACGATAGCTAAGATCCTCAATATCAATTGGATTGAACGAGGAATTCAAACTCAAGCAAGATTGATTTGTTCAAGAGGCGCGGTATGTCCAAGACAACCGAGTTGCTATAACAAGTGTGGTGATTCAGGAGATACTGGAGACGAGGTGCAAGTTCTTGACCTATAGAAAGAAAAAACGCCAATCACAATAAAGGTGATTGGCGGTATATACTTGTGAACAATGTGTATTCACTAACAACGTCAGTTGGCTAGGTGACCCTCGGCTTAATAAGGGTCAATCTGTATAAAGCACGATGCGTGCCAACTTTTAAAACACCATTTTTTCTTCGATCCTGATGCATATTGATGATTTATTGAGCACACATTTTGCAAATCGCATTTGCAAAATGCAAAGAACTGCAAAATATGCTACAGATCGCATTGCTACTAATCCCTTTATCAGCAATAGCCTCGTTGATGAGTACACCCCTTTAAAATGAAAATCAGTCAAAAGCGGGAAGACACTGACTGTGTTTAAAGCACTATCAACGTTTAAGTATTACCCGCCATAATGCTTTTGCTGATACATCCGCTCATCTGCAATTTTCATCATTTGTTCTGGCGATGTCATGACAGGATCAAACATCGCGTAACCCATGCTAGTGCGCAGATAAATCAGTTCTCCGTCATAGATAACTGGTGTGGAGCACAATGCCGTTCTTAACTTTTTCAAAAGTGTTTGGATATTTTCTTCTGTTTTCGGGTTATGGACCACTACCAAAAACTCGTCCCCGCCCATACGTGCGACAATATCAGAGCGACGCAAGCTGCTTTTGATTCGCTCTGCACAGGCAACAAGTACTTTGTCTCCAGCATCATGTCCATGAGTGTCATTGATGTGCTTGAAATGATCTAAATCGATGTTCACAAGAGCGAAGCGATAACGTTTTTTATAACGCTTTGCGATTTCAAACTGATGCTTGTACGACTGCATAAAGTAACGTCGATTTGGCAACTGAGTCAGCTCGTCATGCAGCGCACGGCTATCTGCCACAATGTACAAACGATAAATCACCATCAATGCGATGCTCATCGCTAGTACAATGGGATAACCGACGAGTCGTGCAATATGAAGTCGGTGCCAAGACACTTGTTTTTCCAACTCTCCGTTGGCATAGACCGTAATACTCCAACCGCCATAAGGGAAATGCACTTGCTCTTTGGCATACACTTGGCCGTTTTCGCTTGTTTGACCAAAGAAAACATCGCCAAGTTCGCCACCACTATCATAGCCACGAATCGTCATGTAATAACGATATGAAAACTCGATAACCCCCGTATCTCTCAGCAAACCGTCAAAGTCGATGACGGTACTGATCACGCCCCAATAATCATTGTTTATCGGTGGATCACGAAAGACAGGGACACGCACAATCAACCCTTTCCCACCTTGCACTAGCTCGATAGGGCCAGCGATAAAGATTTCTTCAATTTCCTTAGCTTTTTGAACTTGTACCCATTGTTCTGGCACAGTCCGATAATCCAAGCCAACCACGGCTTCATTCCCTTTTAAGGGAAAGATATGGCTGACCACGTCGTTTTCGGCCATGCCAATCACTGTGATGTGCTTGCTTTTGTTTAGGATTCGATTGGCTGCAAGATTAAGCTTGCGCTCCTCATCTTTAGGCAGCAAAGTAATGAGTGTAGCAAGGGTGCTGGCTTTATAGATATCAGCCATAAGTTCCGCTTCCAAATTGGAACGGAGAATAGAAAGTTGTTCTTTGGCCTCAACTTGAACTCGCTCTTGGTAGAGGCTTTGCTGATTCCGATGTAACAGCTCAATCACCCCAATACACAAGGCAAAAAAAGTGAGAAAGAACAATGCAAAATAGCCCTGCTTTCTGGGTGAATAGCGCATTTGTTCCTCACTATCTCGTCCTGACTACAACGAGACTTATTCATTATTGTTAAAATGCTTATTTACCTTAAGAATAACCAATAGCTATCGTAAAGGTAATAAATATCGACCATTTTTATAAATGAGAAAGGTAAAGTGAGATGCAAGTACAAGGTGATTTATTTAAAAGCTCATTTTGGCAAGAAGTAGCACAGGGCAGAATTTACTATGACCCTAACTTTCTCAGTAACTTAGAAGCTGATCGTTATTTCTCTAACCTTCGCTCTACTCTCCCATGGCAACAAGAGCGCATCACCATGTTCGGCCGCTCAGTACTGCAACCTCGGTTACAAGCTTGGCATGGCGATGTTGCCTATACATATTCAGGGTTAACCATGTCGCCACACCCTTGGACACCGGATCTCAATGAGCTAAAAGCGCGCTGTGAAGCCATTGCCAGCGTTCAATTCAACTCGGTCTTAGCAAACCTATATCGTCATGGACAGGACTCCATGGGATGGCACCAAGATAATGAGCCAGAGCTTGGTAGAAATCCGGTTATCGCTTCTGTAAACCTTGGCGAAACTCGACGCTTTTTACTGCGGAATTTACATTGTAAAACTCAGCTAGAGTATGAACTTAGCCATGGTGCCTTGTTAATTATGGCAGGAGAACTGCAGCATCATTGGAAACACGCGGTGCCCAAAACGGCAAAACCGAAAGGTGAACGTATCAACCTGACCTTCCGCCATATCGTGACCAACTATTGACTGAGGCATTACATAGCAAAGAAGCATTGATGCTAGGTTTGAATTCTGGGCTTTTTGTGGAATGTAATTATGCGTATCAAACCTCTCAACTTAGCTATCTTGCTCTCTTGTTCGTTGGTCTTTAACGTTCAAGCCGACCAGGACTCACCCGTGTTGAGCTACCCTCAATCTGCACAGTTAATAAAAGATACGTTTGAGTCGCAGCTTTATTCCCTACCAGCATTTAAAGAAGGCCACTTTGGGTTGCGCATGTACCGCCAAACTCTAGATGATAAATACCTTCCTGCGGTGTGGACAGACATGGCTCAAGTCGCCAGCCGTTTGAATCACTTTGCCAGTGATGTGAATACGCCAGAACAAATCATATTGTATTCAGAAGAACGCCTTGCCAATTACCATGACCAAGAAGACGAACGAGGCCAGCGCCGCTATACCGTGACCAAGCATCAACCTGAGTATTTTTATCTAGGGGTCGATTTGCTGGGTGCAATGGCAAGAGCTGACGAATACGGCCTTAAACACAAACACGATAAGACCTTAAGAAGCGTCATTCGACGTTATGATTTCACCAAATACGCGACCGATCCTGAAATGATCGAGGCATGGGCAGCGCAACTGGCCAATCAAGTTTATTGGCTACGCCAACTGGGTGAGCAAGATGTCGTCAATGACTTCACCAAAGCGTTTAAAAGCACCTATCCAGATTCACAGGATAAGAAGTTGTCACCGCAGCAATACAGCAACAAAATCTACGGCATGACACACATTATTTTTGGTGATTCTCAGTACTATCAAAAACAGGTCAATGAATCTGACCATCAATGGATATACGATTACTTCCGCGACAATATCGATACGATTATCTTACGCTCTAAAGAAGATGTGATTGCCGAAGTGGGTATTACGTTTCTTCTTGCGGGGCTAGAGAATGACCCAGTCGTCGAGAAAACACGTCAAGCGATTCAAGGCTCAATCAATCTCGAACAAGGCATGATCTCATCGGTCGATGGCGACTTCGACTTAAAATATGGAGAGCATAGAAATGTCTTGGCTATCATGTTATTGGACTGGAAGGGTGTTCACCAAGCTCCGACGGTTGCCAATCAGCCATTCGCTTTTCAATCGTTACCCTACGGGCTGGTTCCGAAATCGTAATATGGTGCTATTTAAATTAAACAATAAGGTTAGACCTTCTGCTTTTTCTGTACTTGTTCATAACGGACTAAACGAAAATCTTGATAGCCTTCCATCACACTGAGAATCATCGGGTTATCAAAAAACTGTTCACTGGTTCCAGCATAAAAGGTGACGCTGCGGCTATAACAGCACTTTTCTAGGAAGCAGTCACTCATAAACTGCTTGAGGCTGCGGTCTCGAATCGGAAAATACACCATCAAACCTCGGCTGATCTCCGCGATATGATTAAGTAATGCGGTTCGAATGGTTTTAGTGAGAAAGACCACACTGATCAGATAAATCGCCCCTTGCTTTAGCTCATACAATACATGACCAACCAACATCTTCTTATAGTAAAAGCAAAACACTTTAGGCTGGGTCAAACATAAGGCATCAAACGTATCTGTGACTGCATTGCCATTTTGCCTGAAATGAGAATCGAAGATCAGCTGTTTATCGTCCTCGTCCAGCTTATCAAAAGCAACATGACTGCGATGCGTGATTTCATAGTCATACACCGTATTCAGATTTTGGAAATTCACAGGATGTTGCAGTGCTTTTTTGACACTTTTTAGCTCTTGTTCATCATAGTGATAAGGCTGCTGAAAGAAATGAGCAATCCCGAGGCGGCGCAATAGAGTGGGTTCAATCTTCCCCCTTTCCCACTGGCTCAATGTAGCTTGGTTGAAACTAGAAAAAACACGATGAGCGGAGGAGAGTAGTTCGGCCAACCCATCCTGCGAGTAATTTGATTTTTTTCGGTAATGCTTCAATGCATTTGCAAAATGAAGACGATCGAACTTCATCCTCTCTCCTAGCCAACTGGGCTCAATATCAATGTGTTATAAATCTTTTAATTAAAATAGATAAGATTTCAGTATTTCGTAAAATGAAAAACACAATAAACCTTACCGGACTTAAATCGTATTCGCTGTAACGTCTTCAGGGTAATTGTCATGCAGTGACGTCAGTGGTTGTTCAAAACCGACTCGACTGCCTTTGGGAATCACGACCAATCCCCCCTCCGTTACGAAAAACCGCTCACTGTCTTTCTCAAGTTTCTCACCAATGACTGTCCCTGGAGCGATATGGACATCCTCTTCAATAATGGCACGTGTAATGCGGCTGTTTGCTCCAATCTTACAGCGCGCCATCAGTACCGCCTCATGCAACATGCTGTTTCTACCTAAATCACAATCAACCCCAATCACAGAGCGGATAGAGCACGCCCCTTCAATTCGGCAGCCTGAAGCGATATAGCTGTCTTTAATGCGAACTTTAATGCCTCCCGCATCATTACATAAGCTCGATCGCTGCGAGACGATTTCTTTACTAAGCAATGGCTTTGAACTTTTCTTTTGCGTATCATTTTGCTCAACCAACATCGCCATTTGCACCGACCAATAGTCATCAACACTATTCAAACCATGCCAATACAAAGGGGCTTGGTCTGAATCAACGGCTCCCAAATCGAATAGTGCCACTTTGACCTTCTGAACCAGTTTACCAATCACATCACAAGTTAAATCATGTCGTCCGTCTAAGTTTTTTGCATTGGTGAACAAGCCTTTGACTAAGGCCGCACGCTTAAGCACATAGTTCTCGGTAAGCACAAGAGAGAGGCCTGGCTTATTTGGTATCTCTGCAGGTTGCTGTGGCTGGTGCTGAATGCTTGTTACTTGGTTTTGCTCATCCAGTTCCACAACATGATAAGCAGACGCTCGCTCGGTAGGAACTTGAGCTACAACAAGCGTTAACTCAGACGCTTGGATTCTGTGGTATTGCAGCAATGAAGAAAGGTAGCGCCGATGAATTTGTTCTCCACCAACTAACAGCACATGCTCATCAGTCGGACGGTTAATGGCCTCTAGGTTTTGCAGCAAAGCATCCGTCCAATTGTACTGCAACGCAGGCAAAAACTTATTATGGGGGTATGCCGGCTCAAGAATGTCGATGCTCGCTTCGTACTTGCTCCAAGCACGCTTAATGTGTTCATTTAAAGCAGGGCAATGAAATCGACTTAAGACAAGATTACGCTTGATGCCAGATTGAATTAGATTGCTCAACGCAAAGTCAATCAAACGATGGGCACCCGCGAATGGGGTAATCGATTTACAGCACGTTCCTGAGAGCGGCTCTAACCCACCACTCTCCTTATCGGCTAACACGATCGATACTACTTTTGACGTCATGTTTCACTTCCTTGTCTTATTTATAGTTTAGAAAGTAAACGTAAACCGTACGGCATTACTATTCAATATTGGGGGCAATGTGCTCAAAAAATAATATTACAGAGCAATGTTCTCTTAAATATTTAAGCAATCTCTCATTCAAGCGTTTTATAAACAAAAACCCGCTATGGAAGCGGGTTTTGATTTATTTTTATGTGCGGGCATCCCTTAAAGAGAAATAAAGATACCGGCTAAACAAGCGCTCATTAGGTTTGCTAGGGTACCTGCTGCTACCGCTTTCAGTCCCATATTTGCTACGTCTTTACGACGCTCTGGTGCCATCACACCAATTGAACCAAGTTGAATCGCAATCGAACCGATGTTGGCAAAGCCACACAAAGCAAAAGTAATGATAATTTGCGTGTGCTCAGTCAGTGTCGCTTTATGTTGTACGAAGTCGATAAATGCGACGAATTCGTTCATTACGATTTTCTGACCGATATAAGAGCCCGCTGCAAGTACTTCGTGGCCCGGAACGCCAATCAACCATGCTAGAGGTGCAAATAGGTAACCGAAAATAGCCTGCAGCGTGATGCCAGCAAAACCGAACATTTCACCTAAGTTTTCTAAACCCGTGTTTACCATCGCAATCACACTCACGAAGGCAATAAGCATCGTACCGACCGCAACGGCAACTTTCATACCGCCCATCGCACCGCTTGCTAGCGCATCGATTACGTTGCTTTCTTCTGATTTATCCAGCTCGATGTTGTTGTAATCACTTGGGGTTTGACGCTCAGGCACGATGATTTTTGCCATCAACAAGCTACCTGGTGCTGCCATGAAGCTTGCTGCGATTAGGTATTTCAACTCTACACCTAGACCTGCGTAACCACCCAAAACACTACCTGCGACTGACGCCATACCACCAGCCATTACCGCAAACAGCTCAGAGCGGGTCATGTTTTGTAGAAATGGACGGATAAGAAGTGGTGATTCGCCTTGGGATAGGAAGATGTTACCTGTTGCAACCAAGGATTCTGCTTTGCTGGTACCCAAAAACTTTTGGATAGCACCGCCAATAAATTGAATCACTTTTTGCATGATACCCAAGTAGTAAAGGGCAGAGATAAGAGCGCTGAAGAAAATGATGATAGGAAGAACGCGGACAGCAAAGATAAAACCAGTAGAAGCAAGGTCACCAAAGAGGAATTTGATCCCTTCATCAGCAAAACTTAAAAGACCCGCAACGCCACTACTCAAACTGGCCAACGCGGCTTGCCCCCAAGGGAAGTAAAGCACTAGAGCAGCAAAACCCATTTGGAGCAACAAAGCACGAGATACGGTTTTCCAATTGATTGAAGAACGGCTCTCTGACAGTAGGAACGCACAACCTAGTAGTGCAACAATACCAAATAAACTAAATAGAACACTCATGAACCAGACCTACTGAACGTTGAAAAAGAAAGAAACACCAAAGGAATTGGCAAAAGAAAGGGACAACGTGTCGAGTGACAAGGCACTCGTAGATCTAACATGGCGACAGAACGGATAGTTCGACATCTTATTTTTACCTTATACAAGCAATTGAACTTAGCTGGTCCGGTCCGTGGGGTCATTCACTGCTGGAGAGTATTCGACTCATCCCGCTCCATGTGACGGCTTGTATGGGTAAGGGTCCTGAACAACGAACCCTAATTCCCGCTTAAACGGGTCGCAAGTATAGCCATCAAAACGAGAGTTTCATCACATTTATTTACGCAAACGTTCAAGCGTTCATTTTTTGCGCAAGAATGCCAATTTGTGTTCATACTTGTAGTGAAAATAGGGGTATTAAGAGGGGAACGCATGGTGAAACGGCCAAAAACGGACAATAAATGTTCAATCGAACACCAAAGTCCAAAAATGAGTAATTTTGCTCTCGCCAATCTATGGATTTTGGATATACAATTTGAAACGCTTCTTTCCGAAGCCTCTGTGTATTCAGAGCATCATGATGCCGAGATGGTGAAATTGGTAGACACGCTAGCATGAGGTGCTAGTGCCTTAGGTGTGAGGGTTCGAGTCCCTCTCTCGGCACCATTATTCTTCCTATAAGAAATTTAGAGTGTAATGCAAAGTTCTAAGCAGGCAAGACAATCCGCTGATGCTAACCAACTTCTAAGCGAGCTTGCAGTGCACGCCCTATTACACCTGCACTTCAAACTCCATGCGTCCTCGCGACCTATTCCCTTAAAAGAACGTAACGACTTACTGCAAAAATGGCTTAAGCCTAAGCTTAAAAGTAACCGCTACAAACTGATTAAAAAGCCGTTAAAGTCTCTGACTCAACAGGCCAAAGGGGAAAATGGCAACCTTGAAGCTTTGCTTGAACGCTGTGTGGGTGCGAATAAACCGAGCAATCCGCAACCTCACCTCGATAGTTACTTGCTACTGATTAACGAAGTAGAGAAAAAACTCGGTACGACCGTACTGCTCTCGCGTCCTGAAGATGTCGATTTATCACACGACCAGCATGGCTGCTTGCTGTGTGTTCTCTCTGACAACTTAAACCAACACTTCGATGATAATAACGCCATGATCGCACCTATTTCGATGCTTTTCCGTGGCCCAATGAGTCAACGTTCACTGTTCTTAGGTAGCATTTATGCCAGCAACACCTTCAATTATGAAGTTCAATATCAAGACGAACAATTTGTACGTATCTCACTCGAGTTAGCGTAAGTTTGATTGATATAAACATACCATTAACGTTGTAAGCCAAGTTCTAAAAGGCCGCGAATTTCGCGGCCTTTTGCTTATCGAAACATAACGTTTTCTCGATCAATCCAGCTCGCGAAAGCGTGCCGTAAAGTGACGAAGTACCGGAGGCTCATAATCAAAGGTGAGTCCCTTTAACTCATGCGAGCGGTTCTTCAATTCAATAATGGCATCGGCGATATAATCCATATGGTCGTTGGTATATACACGACGCGGGATGGTCAAGCGCATCAATTCGAGTTCTGATGCTTTCTGTTCACCTGTTTCCGGATCTCGACCAAGCAACAGTGAACCAATCTCTACTGCACGAATCCCCGCTTCTAAGTACAAAGCATTACACAACACTTGTGCTGGAAATTGATCCGCGGGTATATGAGGTAATATTTTCGCTGCGTCAACAAACACGGCATGACCACCCGTTGGATATTGAATTGGAATGCCACCCTCGCGTAGACGCTCACCCAAGTATTGCACTTGGCTGATGCGGTAGTGAAGGTAATCCTCATCCGCACCTTCATATAGACCACGAGCCAAGGCTTCCATATCACGGCCAGCCATACCACCGTAAGTCACAAAGCCTTCCATCGGTACACATCGTGTTTGAACCGCTTGGAACAGCTCTTGATGGTCGCGAATACAACACATACCACCAATGTTTACCATTGGGTCCTTCTTCGCTGACATAGTGAGCATGTCGCCGTATTGGTACATCTCGCGGATGATTTCAAGAATCGATTTGGTCTCGTAGCCCGCTTTGCGTTGCTTGATAAAGTAAGCGTTCTCACAGTAACGAGCCGAATCAATCACCACTGGAATGTCGTACTTGGTTGCGATTTCGTACACGCTGCGCATGTTTTCCATCGACACAGGCTGACCACCTGAACTGTTACACGTAACCGTTGTGATGATCGCACAGATGTTGTGAGAACCATGCTCTTCAATCGTTGCCACCAGCTTATTAAGGTCAAAGTTCCCCTTCCAGTCGTATGGCGTGGTAGTGTCGAATGCTTCTTCTGTTACCACGTTAATCGCTTTACCGCCATTGAGCTCAATGTGACCCGCTGTGGTGTCGAAGTGGTAATTTGATATAAACACTGGTGTCTCACCACCGCGAACCTGACGCATACGTTCAATCAAGGCTGGGAATAAGATTTGCTCCGCCCCACGACCTTGGTGCGCCGGCACTGTCAGCTTGTAACCAAAGAAGTGCTCTACCGCATCACACAAGTTGTAGTAGTTGCGGCTACCCGCGTAGGACTCATCACCCATCATGATCCCCGCCCACTGATTGTCACTCATAGCACCAGTGCCAGAGTCGGTCAGCAGGTCGATATAAACATCATCACTACGAAGAAGAAATGGGTTAAAACCCGCTTGCTTGAGGGCAACTTCTCGGTCAGCCAAGGTCGTCATTTTGATTGGCTCAACCATTTTGATACGGAACGGTTCTGGGATACGTTTCATTGTTAATTTCCTTATACGCATGACCCTACGCACTTAAGCGAAGAGTAAAACAAACAGATAAATTGCTTTTCAATGCGAGAGCATTGAGGAAATTAACGACCAGAAATTTTACTAAGAAGAGACAGGCAGAAGTCTAGGTTGTACCAGAACGACAGCACCAAACGGCTATCAAGAATATTCTTGACTCTCATCGTCTTCGTCCTCCTGATAAAAAGAAAAGCCAGAAACCCCATGTCCCTGACCTTTTCAATATAGTGCAGTTTTCAATCAAATTTCAGTGAAGCTCACCTCATTTCACGAAGGTCTTGCCCTTTTCATTCTGCGCTTAATGCTGCTCTCTTTGACCATGTAGTCGAACAATGGAGCAAACAAGTTGGCAAACAAAATCGCTAGCATGATGCCTTCCGGATAGGCTGGGTTGAGCACTCGAATAAATATCGTCATCACGCCAATTAATATACCGTAAGCCCACTTGCCACCGTTTGTGAATGCAGCCGATACGGGGTCTGTCGCCATAAAGAAAGTACCGAACGCGACGCCACCAATCACGAAGTGCCAATAGAAAGGCATAGAGAACATGGGATTGGTATTCGATCCAATTGCATTAAGCAGTAGCGACGTCACGGCTAAGCCAACAAAGACACCCGCAACAATCCGCCACGACGCGATCTTCATAAAGATCAGCACCAGACCTGTAAGCGCGATCAGCAGGGTCGAGACTTCTCCCATAGACCCCGGCAAATTACCGACGAAAGCGTCCATCCAAGAGATAGGCTGGCCTGTCATATTGTTGGTCAAAGCGCTCTGACCACCTTCGTACCATTGGCTAAGAGGGGTTGCACCAGAGTAGCCATCAGCCGAAACCCAAACGGCGCCGCCAGACATATTGGCTGGATAAGCGAAGTACAAGAATGCACGCCCTGCCAATGCAGGATTTAAGAAGTTACGCCCCGTACCACCGAAGATCTCTTTCGCTACCACGATACCAAAAGTGATACCTAACGCGGCTTGCCACAACGGAATGGTGGGCGGGAGAATTAACGCAAACAGAATGGAGCTAACAAAGAAGCCTTCATTCACCTCGTGCTTGCGGACGATAGCAAACAGCACTTCCCAGAACCCACCAACCACAAACACAGTCGCATAGACAGGCAGAAAGTAGGTTGCGCCAACCAACATTTTGCTCGCCCAACCTGCTTGGCTCGCTGCTTCTACTGAGCCCCAAACCCAACTCAGCCCCCAAGAGGCATCGATCGCTTGTTGCGCGGCAGCTTGGTCAAGACCATAAAGCAGAGCATCGCTGGATTGCTGACCGATGTTATACATGCCCCAAAACATCGCGGGGAATACAGCTAACCACACCATGATCATGATGCGCTTCAAATCGATGCTGTCTCGAACATGGGTGACGCCGTGGTTCACTTTACCCGGCGTATAAAAAAGGGTTTCAACAGCTTCGAAGAGTGGGTAGAACTTGTGGTATTGGCCTCCCGGTTCAAACTTTGGTGAGACCTTTTCAAAATAATGCTTCAGACTCATAACGTCTCCTCCTCTAAAGAATGTTACGAGCTGCTATCAAAAGCGATCGTTTTTAGCCTGTTTAACTCCCCCATTACGTATTTATCTGCTGGCACAGAAGACCTTGCTATTATGTAAACCGTGAAAGGCGTGCTTATACTCAATCAATAACAAAACAATGGAGTGGATTATGAAGTTAAGGATGATGTGGACCGCGATGATGTCGTTGGCCGCTTTTTCATTTGCAGGTAACGCATTGGCCGTGGACAAGCAAATGTCTCCTGGTCTGAAGAAGAAAATGCAAGCCATCTGCGGTTCGAAAGGTGGTGTCCCTGGAGGTTGGCAAGTGGCGAAAGTGACACCGGATGCCGAACGCTCGCTCAGCATGATTCTGCATCAAATGAATGCGACAGATAAGTTAAAGCAAATCAATGATGTCAGAACTCAAATCGTCGGCGGTACACACTATGCGATGGAGTTTGAGCTAAAAGATGGTGAAGTCTGGAACGCGATAGTCCTGCACAGTGCTCGCGGCGATTACATGATAGAAAGGCACGCCAAGAAGGGCGAACTCTGCCCGAAAGACGGCAACTCCTAATTCCCAGATTCAAATACAATAAAGGCGACAGTTTAGTCGCCTTTGTTTTATACCGTTTTCGCCTCTATCTTCTCATTCACTTTATCGCAAATGTATTCCCCAATCGGCATTGCAGATGTCGCTGCTGGAGAGGGTGCGTTGCAAACGTGTAAGCTTCTTGCGCTCTCGGCAAACAAGAAGTCATGAACCAAGGTTCCGTCGGATAACACTGCTTGCGCACGAATACCCGCAGGATATGGTTTGAGATCGTCGACCTTGATGCTTGGGCAATATTTGTTGACCAACTTGAGGTAGCCCGGCTTCCACCACGAGTTCTTAAACTCATCCAGTCCAGTTTTTAGATGCTTTTGTGTCACCTTCCAAAAGCCGGAGAAACTGAGCATTTGCATGGTATCTTGCAGGCTGAAGTTAACCTTGTCGTACCCTTCTCGCTTCCAGCCTTGCACCGCATTTGGACCAACGGTCACACTGCCATCAATCATGCGAGTCAGGTGGACGCCCAAGAATGGCAAATCAGGGTCTGGAATTGGATAAATAAGATGATTCACCACTTGGTCGTGTTTGCTATCTAAACGGTAGTATTCGCCGCGATAAGGGATTATTTGGAAATCGGTTGGAATAGACATCATCTTAGTCATGCGATCCGCCATCAAGCCGCTGCAAGTGACCAAGAACTTGGCATTGAGCTGCATGGTTTGCCCGTCTGAAATGCAGGTCAGTTGGACTTCTTCATCCTTCTCTTCGGCAGCCACCACTTTGGTTCTCAAGCTAATTTGCCCGCCGAGCTTTTGGAACTCTTCCGCCATCTGCTCAGTGACCAAACGATAATCGACAATACTGGTAGTTTTGACATAAATCGCGCCTAAGCCAGTGATGTTTGGCTCAGCCAGCTTGAGTTGAACTTCATCGAGTAGCTTTACGTCGATGCCGTTGACATGACAGCGCTCATAGAGGGCATTCATGCGTTCGACTTCTTGCTCATTGGTCGCAACCAGTAACTTGCCACAGTTCTCCACCGGAATATCGTGCTCGGCACAGAACGAAATGGTTCGCTCTACCCCACGCTTACAAAAATCCGCTTTTAAGCTGCCCGGAGCGTAGTACACCCCGGCATGAATCACGCCGCTATTGTGTCCGGTTTGGTGCTTGGCAAAACCGGACTCTTTCTCAACCAATAAAATGGATTTGTCTGGATGACGTTGCTGCAGTTGCCATGCCGTCGACACACCAACGATACCGCCACCAACAATGATGTAGTCATAGACTGATTTCATACGACCTCTTATAAAACCGATAGTTGAGATTGTTGCAATTTGAACTTGCGACCACTGTAAATGAACACCGCGACAAATACCGCGCAGCTTGCCACACGAACCAACATTGGTATGTCGTGCCAAACCAGCAATGTACCCACCACTACCAACAAGAGACGCGTCAGAATGTTTAGAGGACCTTCCAAGTAGCCTTCAATAGCACCAATCAATGCATAGGTACCGATGATGGCAAAGAAACCTACAGTGATCACCGATGTCACATCCCAACTCACCAAGCCTGTGTAAGCAATCAACAGCGGTACAAGATACAAACCTTTGGCGATTTTCCACGCCATCAAACCAGTGCGCATTGGCGGTGTTTTGGCGATGGTTGCTGCTGCAAATGCGGTCAAACACACTGGAGGAGTAACGTTACTGTCTTGCGATAACCAGAAGATGATGAGATGAGCAGCCAGCAATGCCAAACCTACCGCTTCCATACCCAGACTTTGCTCTAGTAGGGTTTCCATAAAGTCCGCAGGCACTAACGCCACCATTTCTTTCGCGGTTTCCAACGCCATTGGTGCATTAAGCAGTTCCAGCTTTTCTGGCGCCGCCAACATAAAGATGGCTTTTGCTTGTTCAGGCAGTTGACCCGACACCATCAATTCAAGCAATTGGTTTTCCGCAATCAACTTGTAAAGCGCAGGGGCAGACAATGTACCCAATACAATATACGCCGCTGTCACGGGTAACCCCATGCCCAATACCAGAGAAGCGAGCGCAATCAGAACGATCATGATGAACAAGTCACCATTCGCCCAACCGTCGATCATCAATGAGAACGTATTACCAATGCCCGTGGTGCTGATCACGTTGACCACCAAACCTATACCTACCAGCAATACGGCGGTTGTCGCCATGTTTTTAGCACCTTGCGAAAGTGCTTCGATGATCGCTTTTGGCCCCATCTTATGATCTTTCGAAAACCAAGAAGCCACCACCACTGAAATGATCGACAAGCCCGCAGCGTAAGTCGGCGTAAACCCTTGAACCAACAAAGTGACCAATACCGCCAGTGGGATAAGGTTGTGCCATCCGCTGATCACTACTTTTAGTAGAGACTCATCACTGGTCGTGATCTTTTGAACGCCGCTGCGTTTGGCTTCGATACGCACAAAGAACGCCACAGACAAGAAATAAATAAGAGCAGGAATAAAAGAAACCGCGATGATATCAACATAAGGAATTTGCGTGTAAGACGCCATGATGAAAGCACCCGCCCCCATCACTGGTGGCATCAACTGACCACCTGTTGACGCTGCGGCTTCAACGCCCGCAGCAAAGCGCGAAGGGAAACCTGCTTTCTGCATTAAAGGAATACTGATAACACCGGTTGAAACCGTATTTGCCACACTAGAGCCCGATACTGAGCCCATCAAACCCGAGCCAATCACCGCAATAAAACCGGGACCGCCGATGATTTTGCCAGCCGCAGCACGTGCCACATTGATGATGTAATCACCAACACCAGAGCGAACGAGAAACGCACCAAACAGAATGAACATGAATACGAAAGTCCAACTGATGCGCGAGATAGAACCAAACATGCCCTCAGAAGAATAAAAGCTGCGGTAGAGCAAGGTTTCCATGCTCAAACCCGGGAAGTGGAAAATGCCTGTCGCCCACTTACCCCAAAACACAACGTAACTCAGACACACCACAATCAACACTGGAATAAACCAGCCCATGGTGCGTCGAATCAGTTCGATAACAATCAAAATTGCCATGATGGCGAAGACCCAATCGCTGGTCACGAACTTCACACCGCGTTCGTACAGCGCATCTTCGGCATAAGGAATGTAGAGCAAACACGCGACCGCGCCCATAGCAATCAACACATCGATACCGAGTGCAACCTTACTCTGCTTGAGAGAGATATGAGCCGGATACCAAAGCGCACAAATCACCGCGAAGCCAGCAAAGTGGGTCGCGGAAATCCATAACTCTGGTAAGGTCGATAAGGTATTAAACCAAATGTGCAAAGCAGACAACACCACGCCAAA
Organism: Vibrio sp. Sgm 5; assembly: GCF_026241575.1. Lineage (NCBI taxonomy): Bacteria > Pseudomonadati > Pseudomonadota > Gammaproteobacteria > Vibrionales > Vibrionaceae > Vibrio > Vibrio sp. Sgm 5. The sequence goes on along the minus strand of NZ_JAPHPY010000043.1, from coordinate 22,630 downwards.
CACTGTAATTGTGGTGGTTACCCACGGAAAGTCAGTGCGCGTGGGCAGCTCAAACTTCTGCAATTCCTTTTCTATTGAGTCGCTCATCTCATACTCCAAGCTCTAGCGGCTTTTTCCATCTTAGAAATCGGTAGGGATAAAATGCCCCGAGTCAAAACTCGGGGCGAAGTAGGCGTTATTTCGCCATTAGGTCTGATGGGATTTCGATGCCCATTTCTTTGTAATAACGCGCCGCACCTGGGTGAAGAGGCACTGGCAAGCCAGCGATCGCTTTCTCAATCGCCATTGCTTTTGTTGCTTTGTGGATGCCTTGTAGGAAAGGCAGATTCTCGTAGATCGCTTTGGTTAGTTGGTAAACGTCTTCTTCCGAGATATCTTCACGAACTGCCAAGAAGTTTGGCTGTGCAATGGTGGTGATCGGCTTATCTAAACCCGGGTACGTGTTCGCAGGAATTTCGTACTTCGTCCATAGGTTGTAGTTGCCGTTCGCCTCTTTGATTTGCTCATCAGTAAACGAAAGAATCGAAATATCTTTGCCTAGCGCAGCAAAAGCTTGAGTAACCGCACCAACAGGCACACCCGCAGGCGTGTTCATGCCGTCAATGGTGCCGTTTTGAAGTGCGCTCGCACTGCCGCCGTAGCCCATGTAAGCAAGATTGAATTTATCAGGGTCTACCTTCAGACCTTTCATGATTTGGCGACCAGAGTTTTCAGTACCTGAGTTCTTCTTACCGATAGAAAACTTCTTGCCATCTAGGTTGTTCAGGTCAGTCACTGTGCCCGTTTTTGCTAAGTCAGAACGAACAATAAAGTGCTCAACGTTTTGCCACAACATAGAGACCGAACGCAGCTGCTCTTGGCGACCGCTTTTCTCATAAGGACCTTCGCCAGACCAAGCCCACGCACCGTAAAGACCTTGTAGAATCGCGAACTGTGCTTCGTTTTCGTTCAGCAGTTTAACGTTTTCACCAGAGCCCGCAGAGCTGATTGCAGAAAGGGAGAAGTGGTGCTTTGGTGCCAATTTCACTTTGCTTAACGTCGCCAGTGCTACGCCCACAGGGTAGTAAGTACCACCTGTCGATGCCGTTGCAAGAATGTAGCTACGATCTTCTGCCGCAGCGTTAGCAGCAATACCAAAAGAAGTCACAGCGACAGCCAAAGCTTTTACCAGCTTATTCATTTTCATTATTACTCTCCGTGTAGTCGTTTCACGATTGGGGATTTACATCATGTTAAATCTTTATTAACAACACATTCCCTAGGGCAATTGAAATGCCAACTTTTAACCCTTTGTATTTATTGAACTAAGTGCTGAAAGATATCAAGAATGAGCAAAATCATGCTGATTTGATAGCAAAGTAATGAGCAAGATCTTGCTCATTGAAGAGAAGAAGGTTGCACGCCTAGATCGCAAAAGGTTAATAAAATGTGATCAAGACAAAATAAATGCACTATTCACTAATAAGCAATATTTTGCCGATGCAATTTTGGATTGAACTGCAACTAATGAGCGTCTTAACAATAAGAAGAAAAAGCGCATCATTCTAAACTGCTCACTTTATCAGCAGAGGTTTATAGCCTAAACGACTACAAATAGCACAAAAATACAGCAAAACAAGCCATGTTACAGAAATGAAAAGTCATTTATTCTAATTTTGAATTTAAAAAGCAGTTCGATCCACCAGTTCAGAAACAAACATTGACCGTATCAACTTATTTTCTACTTCGGGGTTGTGCCAATAGCCCTATGTTCGTTAGGGTAACCACACACCAAGGCAAACGTATTCCTTGGTATTTTTTCGTCATTAAGGATCACCCATGTCAGCAACTGCGCAATTACAATTCGCTTTAAAACGCCCATCTGGCGTTGCTGCTGCGATCCTCCTGCTCTCTCTGAAACTGATTCAGAGCTGACAGGCTATATCTAAACTTTCTGTCAGCTTGAGAAGAAGCTGACGGGAACACCACATACTCCTCCCATTCCTTTCAGTTTCTTCCAAGCGAAACATAAGAGGAATAACAATGTTAAGCGCACGCAATATCGCCGCTTTGGGCTTCATGACTTTTGCCATGTACTTAGGCGCGGGTAACCTGATCTTCCCTCCATTTTTGGGCTACCAAGCAGGTGAAAACTTTCTGAGCGGGATGTCTGGCTTCCTCTTAACGGGTGTAGGTCTGCCTGCGATGGCACTGGTGATGGTGGCTATCGTGAACGGTTCAGACAAATTAACCGCTGCCCTACCTAAACCTTTGGCGACCAGTTTTTGGGTGATGGTGTTTATCGTGATCGGTCCTGCGTTCGTGATTCCGCGCGCAATTACCGTGGCTTACCAATTCAGCTTTGCGCCAATGTTTGGTGATGCCGCTTTGGTACCTTTCACTATTGCCTTCTGTGCTATCACCATCTTGTTTGCGCTATACCCGGGCAAATTGGTCGACAACCTAGGCAAGATCTTAACGCCTGCATTAATGGCAATCTTGATCATCATGTCTGTGACTGCTTTGATTTCTCCTGCAGGTGAGCTAACTACCGCAACAGGACCATACGTATCTGGTGCATTTGCTGAAGGCTTGACCCAAGGCTACATGACCATGGATGCACTAGGCTCTATCGGTTTTGGTTGGATCATCTTCCGCGCGATTCGTAGCATGGGTGTGGATTGTCCGAAAGCCACCGCAAAATACACGCTTATCGCAGCTTTGATGTACGCGGTTGCCATGGCATTTGTTTACATCTCATTGGCTTACATTGGCTCGACAAGCTCGTACTTGGGTTCTGAGTTCAGCAATGGTGGCGACATCTTAACAGCATTCACCTTCAGCCACTTCGGCGCATTTGGCTCACTATTACTAGGTGCCGTGATTGTATTGGCGTGTTTGACTACTGCTATCGGCGTAACCACCGCAGGCAGTGAGTTCTACGACAACACTTTCAGCAAAGTGAACTACAAAGGCTGCGTTATCACGACCATGGTATTGGCTGGTTTGATCGCCAACGTAGGTCTAGAGCAACTATTGGCTATCACATTGCCAGCGGTTGTGGCGCTTCACCCAGTAGCAATTGCGTTGATGATCATGGCACCAGTGCGCAACAAGATGTCGCAAATCATGGTGGTCGCGACCGCATTCACTGCTCTAACGTTTGGCTGCGTTGATGCGCTGCACATCCTAGGTTACATGCCAGAAGCCGCAAACCAATGGTTAGACAGCAACATGCCGCTGTACCACTACTTTGCAAGCTGGATTGTTCCAACGGTTGCTATGGTGATTGTGGGTGTAGTCTTTACCCGCAAGGCAAGCCAACAACAAACCGAGTTGGTAAACCAAGCCTAGATTGGCAAGTACCTTAACAAATAAGTACCTCAACAAAAAACGGCTTCCTCAGAAGCCGTTTTTTCTATGTATAATCAGAGCGATTTAGACCAAACTTCTGCATCTTTTGGTTGAGGGTTCGGCGCGGTAAATCTAACTCGACCATCACATCCGTAATTCGTCCTTGGTGTCGAACTAGCGAGTCATGCAGCACTTTACGCTCAAAATTATGTAGCTGAATCGCCAACGGCACGCCTGCTTGTGTCTCTTCGGTTGTAGAAGTTGGTCGACTGGAGAGAATTTCCATTACGGAGACGGTTTCATCCAGTGCAAAACGCATCGCGACATTCCTTAGCTCACGGACGTTACCGGGCCAAGCGTAAGCAAGAATGGCTTTTCTATCAGCTTCACTCAGCGGACGACCCTCAGGATTACTTTTCAGAGCAAAGTGTTCGAACAAGATCAACGCATCTTCTTCTCGTTCACGTAGCGGTGGCAAATAGATCTGCGCTACATTGAGTCGATAATACAAATCCTGACGAAACTTATCATGATCATTGAGATCTTCTTTCGCAGCGGCGATCACTCTCAAATCAACCGAGATCTGCTGATTACCCCCAACGCGCTCAACCGTATGTTCCTGCAATGAACGCAACACTTTCACCTGCATAGACAGCGGCATACTCTCGATTTCATCAAAAAATAAGGTGCCTTTATCCGCGTATTCCAATTTACCAATGCGCTTTTTACCCGCTCCAGTAAATGCCCCAGCTTCGTGCCCAAACAGCTCACTTTCAAACAGGTTCTCAGGAATCGCGCCACAGTTGATTGGCACAAAATGATGGGTTCTACGTTGGCTTTCATTATGCAAACTGGTCGCCACCAGCTCTTTACCACAACCGGTTTCACCGTAAATGATCACATTGGTATCAATGCGCGCTAACTTGGCAACTTGTTCTCTAAGCTGTTGCATTACTCGGCTTCGCCCAATCAACACTTCTTCTAAGCCGCTAACGCTAGATAGGTACTCTTGGCGATCTTGAGTAGACGTTTGTGCGCGATAACTCTCGACCGCTTCGGTCACACGTTGAGATAAGCGCTCAGGTTGGAAAGGTTTCTCGATAAAATCAAACGCACCGTTTTGTAATGCGCCTACCGCCATATCGACATCACCATGTCCGGTGATCAAGATAACTGGTGTTGGAATATGATTGGCAATCAGGCTTTCTAGTATCGACAAGCCGTCGGTGTCCGGCAGACGAACATCACTGACAATCGCATCAAATTCTTGGCTAAGAATGGCGGCTTTGCCCTCCTCCCCCAAACTAAATGCGGTCACATCGAACCCAGCCAGTTGCAGCCATTGGCTGGTAGCCTGACGAACAATGTCATCGTCTTCGATAAGTACAATTTTAGGGGTGTCGTCAAAAGCCATGAGTTACTGCCTGCTTTATGGGGTGGGAAAGAAATCGCTCTCTATTAACGGTAGCAAAAACCACTGAGGAGAAAAGGAGCTAGATCTCACTTCTTGCTTACAAGTCTTTAACATCCAACCAGTTAGGCGCACTCTTTAATGACTGTCGGTGAGAACGCATTAGCTGAATGGAGTCAGTATGCAGCGCAAAAGGAATGGCAAAACATGGCTTATGGTCGCAGTTGCGGCAGTGCTGATGTTGTCTTGTTATAGCGCCAGCAGAGAGGTTGCCCGTCAGTGGTTGAGTGTACAAACTCAAACCGAAGCTCAACAAAAGCTGCTCGACTATATTGGTGAAGTTCGCCGTGCACTCAAACGCTTCTACCACTTACCTTACCTCGTCACCAATAACCCAGAAACCATCGCGTTTGTGAAAGGGAATCTGACTTATTACGAGCCATTGCAAACCCAACTGACTCAACTCGATAAAGCCGCCAATACCGAAGGTTGGCTAATCCTGTCTAACTCTGGCGAAGTATTGGTCTCGAGTTTAATCGAAGAGCGCTTTAGCCTGTCTGACCGAAAAGCCATTGTGGAACAAATTCACAATCAAGGCGGCGGTGTTTCCTTGGTAAACAAAACCAAAGGTTCGAGCCCGTTGTATTACCTTGCAGCCCCGATCTACGACGGTCTGGATATCGCAGGCATTGTGGTGGTGCAAATTAATCTAAGCTTGTTGACCGAACAAACCATTACCAGCCAAGACATCATTACGTTGCAAAATCGTCAGCAACGCTTTTTCCTATCAAGCAGCTCGCTCTATAACGCAGACTGGTTTAACGAACCGAGCAACACCGTTCAGTTAGAAACGCAGCGCTTATACGACAACACCAATATCAGTGTGTGGACGCTCAACCAACAACGTTATTTTGCGCACACCGTTAAATTGGATGATTTGAATTGGTACGTCAGCTACCTCACCCCTTCTAAGCCGATTCAACAAACCATAAACGTGATTGGTTGGAGCGTAGCAGCGCTGCTCTTATTGGTTGTATTACTCGTCATCATTGGTCTACAACGTCGCCAAAAGCACATCAACCAACAGCGAATTCAAGCCCTGTTGGAAGAGTCCCAACGCCGCTTGAAACAGATGATCAATAAGACCCACGTTGGTTTGCTATTGATTGATGAACAAGGTCAACTGTTCGATCTAAACCCAATGGCGAAGCGCTTGTTCTGTTTGCCAGAAAGCGTCAATCGACACGTTTTTGCTTGGGAGTTATTCGATGCAGGCAATCCCAATTCCACAACACTTAAGTTACTAAAGGACTTGCCTAAGCATAAAGAGCTCGCAGAGATCAGCACGGTCGAAACCATTGCCAGACGCAGTGACGGTAGCGTCTTTCCTGTCCTCTTCTCGCTGACCAGTTTCCCTTGGCATGGCGAGCAGTATTTCCTTGCAACAATCATCGACATCAGTAAGCGGAAAAAAGCTGAGCAATCGTTGCAACAAGTAAACCAAGAGCTGGCGCAGCGGGTAGAAGAGCGTACTCAAGCGCTAAAAGAAGCACAAAGCCAGTTAATTGAATCGAGCAAAATGGCCGCATTGGGTCGCATGTCGAGCGCGATCACTCATGAACTCAATCAGCCACTGACAGGCTTGCGTACCCTGCTCACAACAAACGAACTGTTAGCAGAACGTGGCGAAACCGAGATGATGAAAGCCAACAACGTATTGGTACAGAAGCTGATTGATCGCATGGCAAGCATGACCAGTCAGTTAAAGACGTTCGCCTACAACAAACCAGAAAGCCTACAAGCGATTTCTCTTACCTCCGCACTCGAAGAGACCTTACGCGTTTATCAATCCCAATTAGACAAGGTGGATGTGCGTGTTCGAGTTCCTCATGATTTACCTAACATCATGGGTGAAGAACAACGACTGCTTCAGGTGCTCGGTAATCTTGTCTCGAATGCGCTAGACGCAATGAACAATACCACCAACCCGCAGCTCAGCTTGATCGTCAACCCAACCGGCAATCAGGTCGAACTGATCGTCAGTGATAATGGCTGCGGCGTGTCGAATGAGATGCTTGAATCCATGTTCGAGCCATTCCAAACCTCAAAGAAAATTGGTGAAGGATTGGGGCTGGGGCTAGCGATTACGGCCAATAATATGCGTGATATGAACGGACAAATTACCGTGCATAAAAATGAACAAAATGGGCTGACTTTCACTTTATTGTTCAAATCAGCCTAAGGTGATATTGATTACAAAATCATCATTAGAACTAGGCATCCCCGCTGTTTGAGAAAAACACGATCTCGATACAAGAATCCCTCCTTGACCTACACTATTCTCAAGCAAATAAAACGAATAACTTCCGAACGATAAAGAGTGAGAAACATGATTAAGTTTCCTGAACATTTTCTTTGGGGCGGTGCTATTGCTGCAAACCAAGTAGAAGGGTCGTACAACCTTGGGGGTAAAGGGTTATCGACATCAGACATGCTGCCAAACGGTATTTTGAGTCCGCATCAAACCCGTGAAGAACGTACGCCGGGTATCAAAGACGTGGCGATCGACTTCTACAATCGCTACCCAGAAGACATCGCGCTGTTCAAAGAGATGGGCTTTAACTGTCTGCGCCTGTCTTTGGCTTGGAGCCGTATCTTCCCGAACGGTGACGAGCTAGAACCTAACGAAGAAGGTTTGGCGTTCTACGATAAAATTTTTGACGAACTTGCCGAGCACAACATCCAGCCTTTCGTGACCTTATCTCACTACGAAATGCCATACGCACTGGTTGAAAACTACGGCGGCTGGGGTGATCGTCGCGTCATCGAATTCTTCGAACGTTATGCTCGCACTGTGCTGGAACGCTATAAAGACAAAGTAAAACTGTGGTTAACGTTCAACGAAATTAACATGTCTCTACACGCACCATTTACTGGTGTTGGTTTGCAAGAAGACGCCAGTGAACAAGAGATTTACCAAGCGATTCACCACCAACTAGTCGCCAACGCAAAAGCGGTAAAACTGTGTCAGCAAATCGTACCAAACGGCAAGATTGGTAACATGCTGCTTGGCGCAATCAACTACCCATACACCTGTAACCCTGATGACGTACTTGCTGCAATGCATGAAAACAACAAGTGGTTGTTCTTCGGTGATGTACAAACACGTGGTCAGTACCCTGGCTACATGAAACGTTACTTCCGTAAAAATGGCATTGAAATTCAGATGGAAGCAGGCGATTTAGAAGAGATCGCATCGGCAAGTGTCGATTTCATCTCATTCAGCTACTACGCAAGTGGCTGTGCAAGTGCAGACCCGAAACAGAAGGAAGTGGGTAACATTGTCGATAGCGTACCAAACCCATATCTTGAGAAGAGCCAATGGGGTTGGTTAATCGATCCAAAAGGCCTGCGCGTTCTGCTGAACTTCCTTCACGATCGCTACCAAAAGCCACTGTTTGTCGTAGAAAACGGCTTAGGCGCACGTGATGAAATCGATGAAAACGGTGAGATTCAAGATGATTACCGCATCGCTTACTTGAACGACCATCTTGTACAAGCACATGAAGCAATTTTGGATGGCGTTGAGCTGATGGGCTTCACCAGTTGGGGACCAATCGATTTGGTCGCGAACTCAACCGCTGAAATGAGCAAACGTTACGGTTACATCTACGTTGATCGCCACAACGATGGTCAAGGTACGTTAGAACGTAAACGTAAGAAGAGCTTCTTCTGGTATCAAGATGTGATTCGCACTGCGGGCGGCTCGCTCAAAAACTAAGTTACTTGTCTAGATATAAAGTGCATGTGTATTTAGATAGAAAAAACAAAGCCCTGCAAACGCAGGGCTTTTCTTATTCCCGATATTCAGTCGTATGACCTATTGGTTAAACACCAATTTCACCACCGTCTTCACGGCGAATAACCACTGTTGCTGCACGTGGACGCAGTGTCATCCCCGCAGGTGTTTCTTCTGCTGCATTGTCGCTGTAAGGCCAGTTGCCTGGGTGCTGAATGTTCACGAACAGAGACTTGTAATCTGGGCTAATGGTAAAGCCCGTCACTTCACAGCCGTTAGGGCCAACAAAGAAACGTTTCAACTCAGCTTGGTTTTCTGCACCGATCACTTCTTGTGTACCGTTCTCATCCGTCAGTTTTGAAGGTACAACCGCAAGCATTTGGTCATTGGTGTAAGACGTCACTTCATCTGCACCGTTGTCCGTTTGAATCCAGAGAATGCCACGAGGATCAAACGCTAAGCCGTCTGGACTCGCAAATTGGTTAAGCTCGGTCAAGCTCGAACGGTTAGTATCCGCATCACCGTTTGCCGGAGAGCCAAATACGAAGATATCCCACGTGAAGTCTGTTGCTGCTTCGCCTTCATCCCAACGGATTACGTGACCAAACTTATTATTCAAACGTGGGTTTGCAGGGTTAGTTTCCTCTGTACGCTTGGTGTTGTTCGTTAGCGTCAGGTAAACCGAGCCTGTGAATGGATCAACAGTACACCACTCTGGGCGATCCATTGGCGTCGCACCAACAAGGTCGGCTGCGCCAGCCGTATTCAGGATGATTTCTGCTAGAGAATTGAAGCTATCAGCCAAAGTACCACCAGAAACTGTCGTGCTGTCTAGTGTCAGTGGTAGCCAAGTACCAGAGCTGTCTTCGTTGAAGCGCGCCACATACAGTGTGCCTTCATCCATATACTTGTCACCCATCGCCAAGCGGTTTTCAGGGTTAGCATCCGCAGGATCCCAAGCAGCCGCAGATTCAAATTTGTATAGGTACTCAAAGCGAGAGTCGTGACCAGAGTAAAATACTACTGGTTTGCCTTCTTCAAGCTTGCCGAATGTACAGCCTTCATGGCGGAAACGACCCAGTGCAGTACGCTTCTTCGCACGCGAATTTTGCGTGTAAGGGTCAATTTCAACAATGTAACCATGGCCGTTCGCCTCATTACGGTAATCGTCCAATGCACTTGCGCCTGTTGGTTCTACATTGAATCGCGTGAACTCGTCCAAACGCTCTTCGACATTACCTGCTAACGTTTCCCATAGGTAACGGGTGTGCTCATCGTCAACACCTATACGGTCTTGCTCTTCAGTACGAACGCCAGCATTGACGAAATAACCCGGCCAGTTTTCTTCACACGTTAGGTAAGTCCCCCAAGGCGTGAAACCATTACCACAGTTGTTTAATGTGCCGCGTGCTTGGCTGCCATCTTGCGAGAAGCGAGTCACTGTCAGATCCGTATTAGCAACTGGACCAGATAAATCCATAACCGTTGCACCAGTGTAGCGTCGGTTTAGTGGATCGGTATCGACTAACTTCCACATATTGTCTTCGAGCTGTATGCGAACCACAGACACGCCGTGTGCATTAATTTCCTTACGAACTTCATCGACGATAGTACGCACACCACCCACAACTGTTGGGCCACTTGGGTGCAGAGCTGAAGTATCAATGTACTCGTGGTTGATACACAACAAGCCGTCCGTGTCGCTATCGTTTAGTGAGAAGAAATGCATGCCGTCATGGTGCATACCAAGTGCATTGATTTGATCGGTGCTTGTATTGCTGCCGTCGTCTTTCCATGCATTACCTTGTGTGTTTAGAGGCGTACCCCATGGCACCAATACTTGTGCTACGTAACCTTGCGGAATCGATACTGCATCCGTCAGTGAGCCCGGAATCGAATCAAAATTGAGGACTGCACTTGAAACGCCAGAGCCGCCACCAGCAGAAGTGCCTGAACTAGAAGAGTTGCACCCAGATAGACCAAATGCGCCAAAAGCGGTCATCGCACTGATACCTAGGCCACCTTTCAGGATACTGCGTCGAGATAGGCTCGCTTCCAGTACTTCTTCAAAAGGCTTGTTATTACTCTGGTTGTAACGCGTCGCGTCGAAGGTTTCCTTACTCATGGTGTTGCTTTCCCAGTGTTAGGTTGAATTATAGGTTTGTAAATCATTGAGCGAGGGGAAGTTTGGAAGAGAAAAGTGACAGAACTAGTCTATCTTTATGAACTTTGTGTTTAGAAAATGTTATAAAGCACCCATCTATTCTATGTACTCCCGATTTTACTTGGGCTAAGCCAGATTTGGGGGTATAAGGTGTACTCAAATCATCCACGAGAGATAATCATGAAACTAGATAAAATCGATAACAAAAATCGTCGTCTGCGTAAAAAGCTATTCCTAGGTGAATTCGCGATCCTAGGCTTTGAAATCAGCTGTGAAACAGACATCAACGACTTCGACCGTTACGATGCATTCGTTGATGAGTTTATCGACTACATTGATGGTCTAAACCTATGCTTTGGCGGCGGCGGTCTAGAGCTGTTTGAAGGCTTCCTATGTTCAACAGGGCGTTACGAAAGCGCAACTGAAGAACAAAAAGCACAGGTTCTAGCTTGGCTACAAGCTCGCCCAGAAGTAAGCAGCGCAAAAGCTGGCGAATTGGTTGACGCAAACTACCTGTAATTACGGAATCACTCTGTAATAAACAGAGTTGAGCAAGTAATGAGAAAGCTGGTCTTCGGACTGGCTTTTTTGCATTTAAGGCTATGGTTTTGTGCTGAAATGTTGAATCTAGAAAGAGTGGAACGTTTGGTTGTTTTGGAAGCTTTGTTTAGGAAGGCAGGAGTCTTGGAAAGTATGGATGTGCTAGATAATTTTAGAGCTGGCATTTTATGGAAGGTTATCCGTCCATTGCCAGCTCAGTGCCATTGAGTATGGTTTACTATGCTTTTTTAGCAGTCTCAGTCTTTGTGTCTTTCCAGTATTGGATACGAACACGATGTAGCTGAGCTCTTCTCATCTTTTTCATAGCAATCTCCCTCATCTATATAGGTAACGCTCATCTTGAGCTTATTGTCTAAGGTTGTATTCCTCTTCAATCTATCGAGGAACGAATCAATTAACCGTGACTAATTTCACAACATAATGATAAAAGTAGAAGCGTTGCAGTCATTTTTTGACCAGTAAAACTGCTTTTATCTTGTTGATACGGTCAACTTACTCATCACTTATGACAGAAATATGGCAATCAAGTTCCCTATTTAACCTGTCATCGAATCTTAATAACGATTCTTAGATAACCTAGCAAATAATATACCAGTTGCACATAAATTCCAGTTCAGTACACAACAAAAGTACGCACATGTTCAAACTAAGGTTGGATTCGCTGCTGGTAATGCTGTCGGTAATCTCTCGGAGTCAGCCCCTTGTAGGTCTTGAAATGGCGATTAAACAAAGCTTGATTGCGATAGCCTACTCGTTCAAACACAATTCCTATTGGTAACTCCGTCGATTGCAACAAATCCGCGGCATGGTTGATACGTAGCTTCATCAAGCGTTGGCTAAACGGCTCTTTGAAGTGCTTTTGAAACAACCGTGTGACCGCACTTTCACTCAACGACAAGTAATTGGCTAAATCGGCCAATGTCACTTTGCTGGCAAAATGCTGCTCAAGATACGCGCTCACACTTGCGACGCGCTCTCTTTCTTGTTGCTCGTGTTCACTCATCGAAAGGTATGAATGGGTCATCAAGGTTTTTGCTGCTTCGTCATGGGCAACCAAAGATAAGATATGAATGAATCTCGACAATTGTTCCATCGCAGGCACTTTCATCAACTCTTGCAGAAGATCCACGACTTGCTGAGCCGTTCGCTCAGAGAACACCACTCCTTTATTTGCGGCTTTCAACAACGGGTCTAGTTTGCGTAGCTCGGTACAATAGAACATTAGGTTCGCGATCCACTCACGCTTAAACCAAATCACATGAGTCTCGCAGTTGCTTTCTACTGAAGTGGAGTGAATAGAGTGAGGCACACCCGGCGCAATTAGCAGTATCTGATTGTGGGTCACCTCTAGCTCGTGATGCCCAATGTGCAAAGCCCCCGTAAAGTGGCGGTGGATGACCAACTCAAAAACGTCATCGTGAAAATGAAAATCGTATTCTTTCGCTGGTTCATCAATACGACGGTAGCGCCAAGAAAAACCAGGCCTTTGCGGTACTTTTTCGATGTGCGCCATTTGATACCCCACAAGATAGTATTGTTTCACGCGCAAATAATATCAGTATTACCGACATATTCTTCATCACGCCTCAATAGTATTGATATTGAGCGGCATACTATCAACTGAGCCTCATCACGCTCCTTATTCTTCTCTTGTAAAGATAAGCTAACTAAGGAGCTTTTATGAGTAACTTTAAAACCAAGCTACGCCAGATCATGCAAAAAACTCGTGATGAGTGGGCTGCGTTTGCGATAAAAGAAATGGGGATTTCATCCAATACCATCGCCAAATCTTATGGCTACAAGTCGAGTTGTGATCTTGAGCAAACTCTTAAACAAGACGAAAAAGACGCCGATTCGTACATTCGCTCGGCATCTTGTGCGAGATCTCTCACAAGCGATGTAAGCAAAACGACCATTTTTGACTAAGAACAAATCGAACAACAAACCTAAACAACTGAAAATTAATAACTATCCTTTTTTAAGCAATATTCGCTGCCAAAGTTTTTTTACCTAGCTGATTGAGAGTAATCAGCAAAACAACAATACTAAGTGTGTCGACAGGATGTTGGCGGGAACAGGAAAAAAGCCTAAAGGATTGGGTATCTTCAGGATGAAGATTTGATAGCTTAGGATGAGTTGTCAGCAAGGATGTAGTTAAGCTCTAGGAAAGAGTTCGCCCGTCAGGATGATAGGCAAGAATGGACACCGCTAGGAAGGCGATGAACAAGGAACTCGGTTAAAGGACTTAGCCACAATCAAGGATAGATGCAGGGAGCACCTATTAGTAGCCGGATTGCTGCGAAAAAGAATAAGCCCCGTCTGGGAAACCAGGCGGGGTTTTATTTTGCCTGTCATTTAGCATCCTCCTCTGCGTTATTCCACGCATCATGCTATTATTTCTACACTTTCTCTCGAAACGCTTTCTTTAATAAACGCTGAGCAAACAACGTCCTATGCTTAATCCAGTTTGGTTACACACATTCAAAACTCTTGTCGAAGTCGGCCACTTTACTCAGACAGCAGAAAAGCTCTATATGACCCAGCCCGGTGTCAGTCAGCACATCAAAAAGCTAGAGCAAGCTTGTCAGCACCCATTGATTAAGCGCGAGAACAAAAGCTTTGAACTGACAGAGCAAGGCCGAATGGTGTATGCCTACGCATTAGAGTTGGAAGAGAAAGAGAAAAACTTACTGGAAGATCTGAGCTTCGATGATCCCTTTGCAGGTCATTGCAAGCTGGCTTGTTCCGGAGCACTTGCCTTGATGCTGTTTGATCCACTGCTTGAAAAACAAACCCAGCATCGCGGATTGTCGATTCACTTGGAAGCGGCACCAAACCAGTCGATTCTAAACGGGGTTGCTGATGGCCGTATTGATATGGGCATCGTGACTTACTCTCCCAACAAGAGTGTTTTCCAAAGTGAACAAATTGGCAGAGAAGCGCTGTGTTTGATCTTACCAAAGTCCTATCATGGAAAAACGTTAACGCCTGAACTGCTTCGAAGTTGCGGCGTGATTGGTCACCCAGATGCTGAACATTATATGACGTTGTTTTTCGACCAATGTGCAGAACCTTTACTCAAAGAGATCAAGGTCAGTGACATGCCATTATCGGGCTACGTTAACCAACTCAGTCAGATTCTATTGCCCGTCAGCAAAGGGCTGGGTTTTACCGTTTTGCCCTACAGTGCGGTGGAAAGCTTCCCATTAAGAGAAGAGTTGTATGTGGCTGAGTTAAAACAACCGGTGTACGAAGATTTGTTTTTGGTGAGAAAACGCAGCCGCACTCTGCCGCTGCGATACCAGACCATCAAAGAAGTATTATTGGATGTGATTGGTGGGGCTCATCAATGATGTTAGCCACTCTTCGCTGGTAATGCGTTTATCTTGGCAATCCACCCAATAGGGTTTGCCAGATAACCAGCTCTTTGATGCGACCTCTTTTATAAACACTTCTAAAGAATCAACGTCATCTTTGGCGTAATCCCATTTATTGCGCATGTGTTCTGCCGCTTCTTGATTAGTGTACGCCTTGCCGTTGCGGATAAAGGTGCAAGAGGATTGCTCAACTCGCTTTATCAACGTCGAGATGTCTTGCTCTACCCCTGCTAGTGCAAAGGTAGGCAGAATGCTTAATGTAAGTAACAGCGCCCACTTTGCTTTCATTGCATCTTTATCCTTATCCCTGACCACGTAACTAATAGCAAGTAACTACTAATAAGTGACTTAACTATTCTGGTGTTTGGCTGTTTAGCTCAGACATTATTGCCACCATGCCTTAGCAGGCTGAGGCTCTGCAATCGCCAAGCGTTGACCAATCTCAGGGCTCACTAACGTTACACCGCGCTCTTCACTGATGTCTAACGCGCGTTGCATCGGTTCATTCCAATCATGCATCGACAGATCAAACGTACTGTTGTGAATTGGCATCATCACTTTGCCCTGCACATCAATGTGTGCTTGAACGCTTTGCTCTGGGAACATGTGAATGTCTGACCAAAGTTCGTTGTATGCGCCAGTTTCAATCATAGTGAAATCAAACGGACCGTACTTTTCACCAATCTCTTTAAAGCCATTGAAGTAACCAGAGTCTCCACTGAAGAACACTTTGTGTTGTTGTGCATTAATAACCCAACTGCCCCACAGTGTCGTATCGCGGTCTGTCAAACCTCGACCGGAGAAATGCTGAGTCGGAGTCAATGTATATTCAATGCCGTCGACAGAATGTGACTCCCACCAATCTAGCTCGATCACTTTCTCCTTAGGCACACCCCAGTTGACTAGCAACTGACCGACTTTTAACGGCACTAAGAAAGTGCCCACTTTGTCGCCTAGCACTTTAATAGAAGCTTTATCTAGGTGATCGTAATGGTCATGGCTGATCACCACCACATCGATACTTGGTAAATCTTCTAGCGTGATTGGTGTTTGGTGAAAACGTTTTGGCCCCGCCCATTGCACAGGAGACGCGCGATCACTGAATACAGGATCAGTCATCACCAGTTTGTCATCGAGCTTCATTAACACGCTTGAATGACCTAAACGGTAGATAACGTCATCTTGCTCTTCTAACAGTTGATTCGCAGTCATTGCATGAACCGGAATTTCAATCGTTGGCGTTGGATTGAGGCGCTCAGTCGTAAAGTAGGCTTTCATGATGCCGAACATGTCACCCAAGCTGCTTTTGTATTCCAACTCTGTATTTGCAAATTTGTCCGGGTATGTTGGCGCTTTTTCAGTATCAACATTAGAACAAGAAATCATTGATGTACCCATCGCGAACGCTCCTACTGTGGCTAGCAAAGTTTTTTTCATAAAAAGTTAACCCGAACAAAAGTAAACTACACGGTGCAGTTTACATTCTAATTATCAAAAGTAAACTACTTAGTGTAAAATAGATCCAGAAATGATCTTCTTAACTCGGCAAGTTTATGAATGTAAAAAGAAAAGGTCGCAGTGAGACCAAAAGAGAAGCCATCCTGTGCGCAGCAAAGCAAGCGTTCCAAGAGTTTGGGGTGCAAAACACCAGCATGGATAAGCTCTCTGCTATTGCGCAAGTCTCTAAGCGCACGGTCTACAACCACTTCCCTTCTAAAGAAGCGATCGTGACAGAGTTACTAACGGAACTATGGCGTTCTTCAATGATGGATAGCGACATTGAACATTTACCAACACTCCCTCTCAAAGATCAACTGGTCGAATTGCTGTACAGCGAAATTATCGTGGTAACCGCACCTGACTATATTGAATTGGCGAAAGTGGCTTTCGGACATTTCTTGTTTAAGCCGGAAGATCTCAAAGAACAAGCGGAACACATGTCGAAGCAAGAAACGGCCTTGTACCGTTGGCTCACTCAACAATCAGAGAAAAACACATTGAAGGTTGATGATGTGGACGTGGCAAGCATTCAATTGCACAACTTAATTAAAGGCAGCGCATTCTGGCCACAATTGATGGGGATGCGAGCTTCGCTAACCTTGGAAGAATCTAGGGTTTTAGCCACCCAAACGGCAGAACTCTTCCTAAGTCATTACTTAGTTCAATAACAAAAAGCGGCTGAATGGCCGCTTTTTTGTGATTTGTGCCATAGTAAATTGATGAAATTTTGACTCATTTTTCTTTTTCATTCCCTTGACAGTCGCATGCAGCAAGGCGTGAGAGTTCGATAAATTATTTTTGTCGTATCGACGATATTTTTTCGTTTTCATCTACTGAGAAAACGCCCTAAGGTTCGCACCTCTGACGACGTGGTTGTCCAACCACAATTCTAAGTCGCTGAAGAGAGTGGATTCTGTCACATCAATTACACCCACTCACTATACTCTATACTTACATTTTTAATTTGGTACTGACTTACTAAGGAATTGCCATGCGTATTGCTATTCTTTCTCGTAATGAGAATCTATATTCAACCATGCGCCTAAAGCAGGCGGGTGAAGAGCGCGGACATCAAGTTGATGTTATCGATACTCTGCACTGTTATATGGATATTACGAGTAACAACCCTAAGATCCGTTACATGGGTGAAGAATTGCCAAAGTACGACGCGGTTATTCCACGCATCGGTGCATCTATCACTTTCTACGGTACAGCGGTTGTACGTCAGTTTGAAATGATGGGCACATTCTGTGTGAACGAGTCAGTAGCAATCAGCCGCTCTCGTGACAAGCTACGCTCTATGCAGCTGCTATCACGTAAAGGCATTGGTCTACCTCGCACAGGTTTTGCTCACCACCCTGACAACATTCAGGACGTGATCAAAAACGTTGGCGGCGCACCATTGGTTATCAAGCTACTTGAAGGTACTCAAGGTATCGGTGTTGTTCTTGCTGAGACAACGAAAGCAGCAGAAAGCGTGATCGAAGCATTCATGGGCCTAAAAGCAAACATCATGGTGCAAGAGTTCATTGAAGAAGCAAACGGCGCAGACATCCGTTGTTTCGTAGTGGGTAACAAAGTTATCGCAGCAATGAAACGCCAAGCAAAAGAAGGCGAGTTCCGCTCTAACCTTCACCGTGGTGGTTCTGCTCAGCTTGTAAAACTAAGCAAAGAAGAGCGCGCAACAGCAATCAACGCAGCGAAAGTGATGGGTCTAAACCTATGTGGTGTTGATATTCTTCAATCGAAGAACGGTCCTGTGGTAATGGAAGTGAACTCTTCTCCAGGTCTTGAAGGTATCGAATCAGCAACTGAAAAAGACGTTGCTGGCATGATCTTCGACTTCATCGAGAAGAACGCAAAACCAAACGCTAACCGTACTCGCGGTAAAGGCTGATAATTGTTTGAGTGAGAGCCTGATAAAGGGCTCTCTTTTGACTCATCGCTAGGATGACACTATGAATCAGAAAATGATCATTGGGAACGCCGAAGCAATTTGCTTACCTGAGTTAGGGATTACTCACCTTGAAGCGCGTATTGATACAGGCGCACAGACTTCTTCTCTGCACGTAGATAACCTAGAGTGCACAGAACAAGACGGTCAGTCATACGTAGAGTTCGATCTACACCCAGATGTTTACCACTTAGAGCAAGTCGTTCGCTGTAAAGCTCCACTGAAGGCGAACCGCAAAGTGAAATCATCAAACGGTACTTTCGAACACCGCTGCGTGATCACAACGATGCTACGCATGGGCGACCAAGAGTGGCCAATCGACATCACGCTAACTAACCGTGAAAAGATGACTTACATGATGTTGTTAGGTCGTCAGGGTATGGCAGACAAAGTTCTGGTAGACCCGAGCCAATCTCATTTATTGGCTCCATAATCCCCGTAGCTTCAGATGAGCGAACTCCGTGGTCGCTCATCTGGCTCTTCTCTGCTTTTCTAGCTGCCCTTCTCCTGTCTATCGTTCTTCCTTTTCAGAACAGAACGCATTAATCCTTTAAGTTTTATCTTCGTTACTCGCCAATGCGTAATGGGTCTAACCGGTGCGGTATTGATGATGTGTTGATACGCGTTTTCATCAAACTCAACCTCTCCCCCATGTGCCGCCAATAAACAGCTTGGTTTCATCTCAAAAACGCGCTTTAACGAACTACGATATTGGTTGGGATGAAAGATAGGAAATGGCGCTATCAAATGGCTTTTTACCTGCACCATTAAATCCGCTACGTACAACACACTCTGTTCGGCGTGATAAACCGATAAATCCCTGTCGGTATGCCCTGGTGTTTCCAATATCTGCCAATCAGAAAAACCGGGAATCACCTCTCCATCCACCAGCTCAATATCCGGTCTTAGTTTTCGCGAATACCATAAGTTGCGCTTGGGTTTGCGCATTCGGTTCGCCATCCAACGTGCCAAAATCAAATCCGTTAGATGCATTAGCCAACCATCAAAGCCGCCATACCAATGCGTGTCTCGTTTTGCTGCCAATAGCTTGCAGCCCGTCAAATCTCTTAGTTTGTGCGCCGCGCCAGCGTGGTCTGGGTGCATGTGGGTAACGACAACCAATTTTAGGTCTGTGAACGGGCGATTGAGCTGATGCTCGATAAAATCTTTGAGGTGAGGAATATCCGCTCGACTTGCGCCATCAAGCAGCATCAATTTGTCTGGATACTCGGCAAGATACATGGTTTGGATGTATCCCTGAATTCTGTGCAGCTGCAAAACATGTCCTTGTTTTGTTGAGTCTTTGTTCTTATTTTGCGTCGACCAAACCCTTACTGGTCAGACCAACCATAACAGCAGAATGGACAGTCTGTTAAATAAATGTTTACACCAGCCATCAACAACAGTTGTTAATCGAAAGCACAAATTTTAATCATTAGACTCTGGTTGGGTTTTATCCGTTAATGCGCGCACACGGAGTTCGTGTCAGGGTATGAGGTTAGCGCCTCATGATTTGCTTTTTTGTATTTCCTCCTCCTATTTCAGCGAGGGTTTAAATACATTTTTGTGAGAATCGAGTTGGAAAAAGCAACTAAATTAGACCGCATCCGCGCGGACTACAACGTTCACTACTGGAGCCAAGGCTTCTACGGAATTGATGACCAAGGCGAGGTTTACGTATCTCCTCGTAGTGACCGTGCACACCAAATCCCTTTCAGTGCGATTGTAAAAGAGCTAGAAGCTAAGCAGTTGAACCTGCCTGTGCTAGTGCGCTTCCCGCAAATCGTGCACCAACGCGTGCATGGCATTTGCCAAGCTTTCAACCAAGCGATTGAAGAATACCAATATCCAAACAAATACCTGTTGGTGTACCCAATTAAAGTAAACCAACAGCGTGAAGTGGTTGATGAAATCTTAGCGAGCCAAGCGCAGCTAGAAAATAAACAGCTGGGTCTAGAGGCAGGCAGCAAGCCAGAACTATTGGCGGTACTGGCATTGGCTCAACAAGGCAGCTCCGTGATCGTGTGTAATGGCTACAAAGACCGTGAATATGTGCGTCTAGCACTGATCGGTGAAAAGCTAGGTCACAAAGTATTTATCGTACTAGAGAAGCTATCTGAGCTTGATCTAGTACTTGAAGAAGCGAAAAGCTTGGGTGTAACTCCACGTCTTGGCTTGCGTATCCGCCTTGCATCTCAAGGTGCGGGTAAATGGCAAGCAAGCGGCGGTGAAAAATCGAAATTCGGTCTATCTGCATCTCAAGTATTGAGCGTGATTGATCGTCTAAAACGCGAAGACAAACTGGACACCATGCAATTGGTTCACTTCCACCTTGGCTCACAGATGGCAAACATCCGTGACGTGCGTAATGGTGTGAATGAATCCGCACGTTTCTACTGTGAATTACGTGCCATGGGTGCAAACATTGATTACTTCGATGTTGGCGGTGGTTTAGCAGTAGACTACGACGGCACACGCAGCCAGTCTTCGAACTCGATGAACTACGGCCTTGCAGAATACGCACGCAACATCGTGAACACGGTAGGCGATGTATGTCAGCAGTACGAACAACCGATGCCAGTGATCATCTCTGAATCGGGTCGTTCTTTGACTGCACACCACGCAGTGTTGATTTCTAACGTTATTGGTACTGAAACATACCAACCGGAAGAAGTGTTCGAGCCAGCTGCAGACGCTCCATTCTTGCTACAAAACATGTGGCGAAACTGGGAGAACCTGCAAGATGGTACGGATGCGCGTGCATTAATTGAAATTTACAACGATACCCAAAGCGATTTGGTAGAGGTTCACTCACAATTCGCGACTGGCGTACTAAACCTTGAACAACGTGCGTGGGCAGAACAACTGTCGCTACGCATTTACTTCGAGCTAAGTCGCCAAATGAGTACTAAGAACCGTTTCCACCGTCCTATTTTGGATGAGTTGAGCGAACGTCTTGCAGACAAGTTCTTCGTGAACTTCTCTCTTTTCCAATCCCTGCCAGACGCATGGGGTATTGATCAGGTATTCCCTGTTCTGCCGCTTTCTGGTCTTGGTGATGTGGAAGAGCGTCGTGCGGTGATGTTGGACATCACTTGTGACTCCGATGGCGTAATTGACCACTACGTTGATGGCCAAGGCATTGAGAGCACGCTACCAGTACCAGCATGGAGCAAAGACAAACCGTACCTAATGGGCTTCTTCCTAGTAGGCGCATACCAAGAGATCCTTGGCGACATGCACAACCTATTTGGAGATACCCACAGTGCAGTAGTCAACGTTGATGAAGAAGGTCAGTTTGAGATCAGCTACATCAACGAAGGTGATAGCGTAGAAGACATGATGCGCTACGTTCACATCGACGTAGATGCGATTCGTGACAATTACAAACAATTGGTTTCAGCACGTGTTGAAGCCAGTGAACAAGAACAAATCCTAGCTGAACTAGAACAAGGTTTGGCAGGCTACACCTATTTAGAGGACTTCTGATATGAATGATTTGTTTACTAAAACCGATTATTCGCTTTACTCCAACTCTATGTCATTTCTACGTCGACCGTACATCAAAAATCCAGTATCGGCTGACGCAGACGTTGTAGTGTTAGGGGTTCCTCTGGACATGGCGACTTCTGGTCGTCCTGGTGCACGTATGGGTCCAGATGCGATCCGTCGTGCGTCAGTAAACCTTGCTTGGGAAGGCAAGAAGTTCCCTTGGGACTTCAACGTATTTGATAAATTGAAAGTGATCGACGCAGGTGACCTTGTGTTCGATTGTGGTGATGCTGAAGATTTCACTTACCGCCTAGAAGCGGCAACAAGTGAGATTCTAAAGAGCGGCAAGACAATGCTAGGCTTGGGTGGTGACCACTTCATCACCCTACCAATCCTACGTGCTTACGCAAAACACCATGGTCAAATGGCACTGATTCACTTCGATGCGCACACTGACACGTACGCAAACGGCAGTTCTTACGACCACGGTACTATGTTCTACCATGCACCAAAAGAAGGTCTGATTTCTGCGAAGAACTCAGTTCAAATTGGTATTCGTACTGAATATGACCAACAAGATCACGGCTTCAATGTGATCAACGCAATGCAAGCGAACGACATGTCTGTAGAAGAGATTCTGGCAGAGGTTCGTCGCACGGTTGCGGATAAGCCTGTGTATGTCACTTTTGACATCGACTGTCTGGATCCGGCGTTTGCACCGGGTACGGGTACACCAGTTTGTGGCGGTCTGAACTCAGATAAAATTCTGAAGATCATTCGTGGTTTCGCTGGCATGAACATCGTAGGTATGGACGTAGTGGAAGTCTCCCCTCCTTACGACCACAGCGATGTAACGGCATTGGCTGGCGCAACTGTCGCACTTGAATTGCTTTACGCCTACGCTTCAGGTCGCGAATAACAAAAGTTGTTTTCAGTAAACGCTGTTTTTTAAAGGGAGTCTCGGCCTGTCTCTTATACACAAATCCCCAAGCTTGTAGTTTGGGGATTTTTTTTGAACTCTTTCACGTGTGTGCGATCT
>NZ_JAPHPY010000042.1:0-53213 GCF_026241575.1 Vibrio sp. Sgm 5 | reverse complement strand
CGAATACATTAGCGCAAACCAACTCCGTTATTACTAAATTGTAGTTGCAATAACGGGGCGGACCATACATTTTTTATGTTCGAAACTGGCGAGGCAGAGATTAAAGTACTTTCTCTTTGATCACTTTCATTACGCCCGAGTCACGATTGCTTGGTGCGGAGAAACGTGCGATTTTCTTCACCGCTTCGTGCGCGTTTTCCATCGCGTAGGAATGCTCGCTCACTTGCAGCATCTCTAGGTCATTCAGGTAATCACCAAACGTCATGGTCTCTTCTGGACCAAACCCCATGGTATCTTGAAGGTGTTTGATCGCCGCGCCTTTTGATGCTTCTGCATTCATCACGTCTAGCCAAATCTTCGCGCTCACCACAACTTGATGACTGTGACCAAACTTCGCACTCATGGTTGGGAAAACCAACTCTTCAGAACCACCAAAGTGACAAATCGCTACCTTGATAAACTCATCGTCAACGGCCAATAGATCTGGCACGTATTCACAGCGATGGTAGTACTTCTGGAACTCTTCCAACGCTTTAGGATCTTTGGTTTCAATGTAAGCCGAACGCTTACCACACAGCACTAGGTGCGTGCCTTCAATTTCACGAGCCGCTTGGATGATCGCATCAATTTCTGTTTTTGGAATGGTGCAGCTATATAGCTCTTTATCTTGGTACATCACCAAGGTGCCGTTTTCCGCCACATAAATCATACGGTCTTGAATCGGTGCAAACGTATCGCGCAAACTGTAGTACTGACGCCCCGATGCCGCCGAGAATAGAATGCCCTTCTCTTCTAGCTGCAAAAACAGATCAAAGAACTCAGGGTCTAAACGACCGTATTGGTCAAGTAAGGTGCCATCCATATCGGTGGCAATAAATTTGATGCTAGCTTGTGACATGAACTTAAACTCAAATAAAGCAGCGCAGGTCACTCATCGAATGAAAGCAGGCTGCAAAAAATAGTCTTGGTAAGGTACAGGATATTGGGTGAATCTCAAGCCGAAATGATAGGGTATCATTCAGGAATCAGCTTGAGATAATGAGGAAATTAGGCGGTAGCCAAGGTACTAGATTCCGCCATGGGCTGAACCATTGGTTTGGCCAGCCCCAGACTGTGAATGGTGCCAATCAAGAAATCGAGTTCGCGATAAATCTCAGCAACGGCTTCAAACTCCCCCGCTGGCTCATCCAATTTTGGCTCAAACAGTTCTTTCCAATGCGAAATGGCAATATAGAGCTTTCCGTTCACTTGAGAAAACGACAAGCGAGAAAACTCGCTCTCACGATGAAAAGTCAGCACACGCTCGATCAATTCATCCGTCAGCAGTTGCTTTGCGGTGTCTAAATCGTCGCTGTACACCTCATACTGTTGGTCAAACTCTGGGTGACCCATTCGCACTCTTTTACCTATCTGAATCTTGAAGAAGCGGTCCCACAGCTTTTCACGAAGCGTTGGCCCATCATCGCGGTCACTCAAAACAAAGGTGCAAACGTCGTCATTCATCGGAACGTCTATTTCACAAAACAACCCCGCAAAAAACACGTGATGCTTACTCGAACTATCGCTTCCTGAACTGATGAGCTTCGACGCTTCTATCTCAGACATAACCACCCTCGCCTCTCCAATGGTGCCTGAAATAAAATCATCACTCTCGAAACCATCACAACGGTCTAAATACAAACCACTGCGCTCGAAGGCTTCTTTGGAAAGTTTACGATTTGGGTCCCATGTGAGTGAGGGCTCAATGTGCGCTAACAAGCTCTGCATGATGTGCTGCTTGTAGGTGGTGCGAAACTGATTGTGCTTTTGATTGAAGTACGCCCAACCGCCGAGCATCAATGCCAAAAGAACAAACATCATTGCGGAGGTAGTGAGGTCAAACACGACGGTGCCAAAGAAACCCAGAACCGCCAAACCTAGAAACTTGCGTCGACGCAGTGCTTCTAAACGTAAAGCTTCAAGCGGTTCGAGCTTGTGCCTTAAGTCATTTTCAAACAGCGTTTTGAGCTGATCTGTCGTCATCACTTTCCTTTCATTTTTAGAGTTGAGTCCATTACCAACAATGGCAAGATGAGTCGCTGCTACCGCTACAAGCGTCACTCGGAACGCAATCCAAAGAGCTGCATCCCATGTCCGTTACACAAGATGAGTCTTTGTTCTTACGCCGCTTGCGATTACGGGAAGGTTCCTTAGCTTGAAGACGCTGATGAGCATGTCGACAGCGTGTAAACTGCTCTTGAACACTGGTATAGCTAGAAAACACGCCTTTGCGTTGAATCATTTTGCTGATGGCAGCAGAACAAGAATCCGTGCCGTAATACACCGCATGAGCGCAGCGGAAGCCTTTGTGTGGGGAAAGATAGCGTTGATAAAATCGTATCAATGCCAACACCAGTTTAGACATGCTTTTCCTTTTGCATCTAATGAGTCATTCGAGAACCATGCTCTCAACTATCAATCAAAACAGTACATCACTCAAATTAATCATTTCAAACGCAATCCTAATTTCTGCGCTCTAAGCGATGAAAATCATTGAGATAGGAAGTAAAGGCAAGCCGACACAGCTAGCCTAGAAGCGCCTTCGAATAGCAATCACTGCCAAAACAGGTACAATCCGTGCTCGATTTTTATTTCGCGCGGACTCACTCTCATGCACTCGCCTGAACAATGCTTTACTCGATTTACTGCGGACATTTCTGGCTACGACTTGCCGGCGCAGTTTACGTTTCCGTTCTACTACACGCCTCACCCATTGTGTGTATTGGCTGCCGGGCAATTGCAGCAGCACCTAATGACACAAACTGACTTCGAACACAATTTCGGTCTTGAGGATGAGCAAAACGGACGCGGCAAGATGTTCGGTGTTTTGCTAGTACGTAACCCGCAAGGTGAGCTTGGTTATTTCAGCGCTTTCTCTGGCAAGATTGCCGATCAAAACTTGCTTCTAGGTTTTGTTCCACCCGTATTCGACATGCTGACAGAAGAAGGTTTCTTCCGAGGTGAGACAGATGCCATCAATGCTGCGAACGCGGAATACAAAGCCTTTGCTGCCAACCCAGAATTGGCACAACTGAAAGCAGAAATCAAAGCCGACCGTGAAGCGTATCAGCAAGAAGAAAATGCCCATCGCCAAGTTATGATTGCCGGCCGTGCAGAACGCAAACAGCAACGCAAACAAGGTGAACAAACTCTGAGTCCAGAAGATCTGACAGTGCTATTGGATGATTTGGGTAAACAAAGTGTGGCTGAGAAGAATGTGCTCAAGTACCTCAAACAAGCTTGGGACGAAAAGCTCGCAATCAAAGAAGCGCGCTTAACCGAACTAGAACAAAAACTGGCAGAACTCAAAGAGCAGCGCAAAGACTTGTCTAACGCGCTACAACACAAACTGCATAAGCAATACCGCTTCTTGGACAACCACAGCGCCGAGCGCGATTTGGTAGATATTTTTGCTCCTACCACCAATCCAGTACCACCAGCAGGCGCTGGAGAGTGCGCAGCGCCGAAACTGCTTCAGTTCGCATACAAACATGGCTACCAACCGCTTGCATTAGCTGAGTTTTGGTGGGGCGTATCGCCGAAATCGGAAGTGCGCCAGCACAAAAAGTTTTACCCATCTTGCAACAGCAAATGCCAACCGATTTTGGGGCACATGCTGCAAGGCTTGGATGTTGAACCAAACCCATTGGCAGAAAACTGGGCAGAAGATAAAGAGCTGGAAATTCTCTTCCAAGATGAAGCCCTGGTGATCGTCAACAAGCCTTCGGGTCTGCTTTCCGTTCCGGGGAAAACCATCAAGGATTCGGCATACACACGCCTACAAGCGATGTTCCCAGATGTCGAAGGGCCGTTCGTCATTCACCGCCTAGATATGGCGACATCGGGGATTTTAGTGTTTGCTTTAACCAAACGCGCCAACAAGAGCCTGCAAAAGCAATTCATCACACGTGGCGTACAAAAGCGTTATATTGCGCTGTTAGAAGGCGTGTTAACCGAACCTGAAGGTGAAATCTCGCTACCGATGCGTGGCGATCCAGATGACCGTCCACGTCAACTGGTGTGCTTTGAACACGGTAAGCCCGCTGAAACTTACTGGCAACTGATTGAAGTGAAAGACGGACGCAGCAAGGTATACATGTACCCGAAAACAGGGCGAACCCACCAGCTTCGTGTACACAGTGCTCACCACATGGGTTTGAACATGGCGATGGTTGGCGACGGCTTGTATGGCGAGAAATCCAATCGTCTGCATTTGCATGCGGAGATGTTGGAGTTGGACCATCCATACAGCAAAGAGCGTATGTGTTTCCAAGCAGAGTGTGAGTTTTAAAACGACTTATCAATGCAGAATAGATAGCAAAAAGGCACTGAATTTCAGTGCCTTTTTTACGTTTAGAGCGAGATAAGGTTAACTCACCTTAAACTTGGTCCACACTTGAGAGCGCCAGCGTCTTGCCATGATGATACCGCGTACCCATTCATCCAGAGCAATCGCCATCCAAGCACCAATCACGCCGTAACCCAAATGAATACCGAAGAGGTAAGAAAACACCACACCCAAGCCCCACATGCTCAGAATACCCATCTGTACTGGGAACTTGATATCTCCAGCGCCTTTCAGTGCCGAGATGAAGATAAGGTTAAACACGCGGCCCGCTTCTAGCACGATTGAGCCCATCACTAATGCGCCTGCCAATGCCAAGATTTTAGGCTGATCGGTAAATACACTCAAAATCTCTTCGTGGAACAGGTAGATCAAACACGTTGCCGCCGTTGATGCAGCAAAGCCAACTAAGAAATAAATCTGCACGCGTTTCAGAATACTGGTTACCCAACCTTTACCTATGTAATAGCCAGTCTGAATTTGAGCCGCCTGTCCAATGGCCAACGCAAAGGCGAACGAGAAACGCGCGATGTTTTGCGCATAAGTAAACGCCGCAAGTGATGACGTCCCCATTTGCACTACAAAATACACGATACAGATCTGCGCCATGTTGTAAGACAGCACCTCACCCGCGTTCATACCACCGATTTTTAAGATCTTCTTGAACACGTCTTTCGGCACTTGTTTTACCTTGGACATAGGCAGTTCAATGCTGCTGCGTTTCAAAATCACGCCCAACAATAACGTACCAATGACTTGGCTAACTACCGTTGCAACCGCTACGCCCTCTACTCCATAAACAGGCAAGCCAAATGGCTGATAAAGTGCAATGTAGTTACCGATGATGTTGAACACACCAGAAATCAGGTTCACTACCATTGGTGAGCGTGAATAACCGTGGCTACGCAGAATCGTGGTAAAGACGATACCGATGGTGACGTTGAACGTCATCGCACCGCTGATCAGCAGGTACTCGCGCGCATATTGCTCAACCTGAGCTTCTAAACCGTAATACGGTAAGAAGAAAACCGCGCCAATCACGGCGAGTACACTTAAGAACGCACCAACAATGACCGATAACGCAACACTGGCGACACCGACATCGACCGACTCTCTTTCACGCCCTGCACCGTTATATTGCGCAATCAAAATGCCCGTGCCACTACTGACAAAGGTGGATACGATGATCAGGAAAAACGTTAATTGAGTGATAACGCCGACCGCAGACACGGCTTTGTCTGAGTAACCACTCAACATGAATACGTCACTGGTTCCTAAAGCCGTCCGTAGCAAAATTTCGACAAGTATCGGCCAAGCCAATGCCACGATGGACATACGTTGGTTGATATTCTGGCTTTTAGGCATGTGTTTGGGACCTTTCCTACAACTAAAACTGCCCCACAGAAAACTGTGAGGCAGTTCAAAAAATTAGATTTCTTAGAATTTGGCTATGTTTGTTGATTGTGTATTTAATCAACAAAATGCAGGCGCGAATTCTAGACGGACTTTGGTCACAAATACAGCGATATTTCGCCTGTTTCGCAAAATATTTTCTAATGGATTAGAGACGCACTTTAACTCGGAGAACGAAACTTAGACACAGTCGATTGACGGACAATCAGATCAATCGGTGGCAGACGAACTTCGTGCCTATCTCCGCTCAACAAATTGAGAATGGACTCAGCACAAACTGCACCAACTTCTTCAATCGGTTGACGCATTGTGGTAAGCGCAGGTGTGAAATATTGCGAAGTTGGCAAGTCATCAAAACCAATCACAGAGACATCTTGAGGCACACGAATACCATGATCATGCAATGCCTTTATCGCCCCATAGGCCGTTTGGTCATTGGCGGCAAACAGTGCTGAAAAGTGCACTTTCGATTCAATCAACTCAACGGTTTTTTCATAACCGGTTTCACTGCTGAAATCGCCTTGCTTGACCAATTTTGGCAACACTTTAATACCTGCTTCTTGCAGGGCATTTTTGTATCCCACAAAACGAGCCACCGCATCCGGTTGATTCAACAACCCTTTGATATGGGCGATATTCACATGGCCCTGTTGCATTAGATGCAGCGTCGCCATGTATCCGCCCAATACATTATCTATATTTATCGATCGAACCTTGTCACCTATCACGTCATATCCAACAGCAACGACGGGAATTCGCTGGGCATAATCGAGAATCTGCTCTTCCGTTAAACTGCCCGTCACGATGATTACACCGTCTACATTACTCTTTGCCAAATACTCCAAAGCATGAGATTCCAGTGAACGCTGCCAATGCCCTGTAGCAATCACAAGTGAATACCCCTGAGCATTGAGCCCCTTTTCCATGTCATTCAAGATACGACTGGAGTGTGGACTTTCAGGATGCTGGATCAGCACACCTATCGTCATTGAACGCGTATTGGTGCCCTGTCCCATTTGATAGTTCGGTTTGTAACCGAGTGATTTGATCGCCTTTTCAATATTCTGACTTTTCTCGTCAGAGACATACGTCGTGCGATTGAGGAAACGTGAAACGGTACTCGGGGAAACCCCCGCCAACGTTGCCACATCATAAATGGATGCCGCTTTTTTATTTTTTTTCATTGTAGGAATTTTCCCAGCAAGCTAATAATAAAAATATAAGTTGCGACGGGGAGCGCGACAACGTTTTGATAAGGGAAATGAGAACTAGATAAGTCGCCAGTACGCAAACGCGCACTGGCTTTCATATCGGGGATTTAGAATGTTGCGAGCGAGTTTTCACTCAGCGCATCAAATAGATGAATAGCATCCAAATCTAAGTAAAGTGTGAGTGTGTCCACATCCACTTCTGCGGCTTGAGTTTCCACCATCAAAGGCTGGCCCGCGATTTCAGTCTTCAATAGAATGCTGGCGCCTAGTAGCTCCTTGTCTTTAATTTTGACAGGGAATGGCAGTACGCGATCGTGATCGACCTGTTCTGCACGCAGATGGATATCCGTTGGACGAACACCAAAGTGCAAAGCTAAGTTCTTAGACGCATGCGCTTTAAAACGTTCTGGCAACGGAATACGAACCTCGCCCAATTCCACTTCCCAGTTGCCTTCCTCACCCACTAGCTTCGCATCCAGCATGTTCATTGATGGGTTACCAATAAACTGAGCCACAAATTTGTTTGCCGGGCGTTGGAACACTTCTGTTGGTGTACCGACCTGAGCCACATAACCATCTTTTAGAATCACGATGCGATCCGCCAATGTCATGGCTTCAATCTGATCATGTGTCACGTAAATGGTAGTGGTCTTCAGTTCACGGTGAAGGTGTTTGATCTCTTCACGCATGACGCCACGTAACTTGGCATCTAGGTTCGACAACGGCTCATCAAACAGGAATACTTTTGGCGTACGTACCATTGCACGACCCATTGCCACGCGTTGACGTTGACCACCAGACAACTCTTTTGGCTTACGTTCTAATAACGCGTCAAGCTCAAGCATTTTCGCAGCTTTGCGTACTTCGACATCGATTTGGTCTTTTGGCATCCCTTTTAGCTTAAGGGCAAAAGCGATGTTCTCGTAAACCGTCATATGTGGGTACAGTGCATAACTTTGGAACACCATCGCAAGGTCACGGTCTTTGGCATCGACTTTGTTCATCAACTTGTCACCGACGTAAATCTCACCACCAGTGATGCTTTCCAACCCCGCAAGCATACGTAGTGTAGTCGACTTACCACAGCCCGAAGGACCGAGAAAAACCACAAACTCGCCATCTTGAACCGTAAAGTCGAAGTGTTTCACAACCTCAACATCATCGTAGGATTTCTTGATGTTTTTGAATTCGACTTTTGCCATTACTGGTTCTCCTCTGCTCGATCTAGCAGCATGTTGCGATAAGCAATTGCGCTCGCTTTTAAGGTGCGTTTTTGTGTTTGGTAATCCACGTGAACAATGCCAAAGCGCTGCTTATAACCATAAGCCCACTCAAAGTTATCCATTAGGCTCCAAGCGAAGTAACCATCGACCTTCACACCAGCCTTAATAGCTGCATCTAGCGCTTCTAGGTGCTGCTGGAAGTAACGCACACGTTGCTCATCATTCACTTCGCCGTCAATGCAATGGTCATCGCCAGCCGCGCCGTTTTCAGTGATGTAAAGTGGTGGTAGGTTCGAGTAACGGTCGTTCAAACGCAGGAGTAAATCCGTCAGCGCTTGTGGGTGAATTTCCCAACCAATGAATGTGTGCTCTTGCTCCGGTTGAGGTACTGTTTCAATATCGCCATGTTCGTTGTAGCGCACCACACAACGGGTGTAGAAGTTAATGCCAATAAAGTCCAAGTCAGTTTGAATAATATCGAGGTCGCCTTCCAGAATCATAGGTAGGTTATGCGCCTGACGATCCAACACAATTTGAGGGTATTCCCCCTTCAGTACTGGGTCCATAAACCAATGGTAGCCTTCTGCATCACTGTATTCTGCCGCACCAATGTCTGCATCACTGTATGGGTAAGCTGGCGTCGCATTGAAGACACAACCGTGCATCGCATTGGGTGCATTCTTACGCATGTGTGGAATCGCAAGACCATGGGCCAACATCAAGTGGTGCGCAGACAAGAAACCTTCACGTTCCCCCTTAAGACCCGGAGCATGCTCGCCCCAGCGGTAACCTAAATAAGCAGAGCAGAACGGTTCGTTTAATGTTGCGTACGAATCAATTTTGTCGCCGAAGTAAGCACTAACTACTTTTGCGTATTCCTCAAACTTGTAGGCTGTTTCTCGGTTTAGCCAACCGCCTTTGTCTTCAAGGTATTGCGGTAGGTCCCAGTGGTATAGAGTCACGAAAACCTTCAAACCGCGAGCGTGGCACTCATCGATGATTTGCTCATAGAACTTCAAGCCTTCTTCATTCACCTTACCATCTTCAGGAATGATGCGAGGCCACGCCATCGATAGACGGTAAGCGCCCACACCCAAACCTTGGATCATCTCGATGTCTTGCTTCCACAAATGGAAGTGGTCACACGCCACGTCGCCATTATCTGCGTTATCGACAGCACCTGGCTTATCGCAAAAGGTGTCCCAGATTGAAGGCGTACGCCCACCCAGTTGTGCGCCACCTTCAATTTGATAAGAAGACGTTGCGACACCGAATAAGAACTCTGGGCTGCGTAGTTTAGAATCTTGTGGTAATTGGAATTTATTCATTGTTATAAAACCTTTTATTTCGCTTAGCCCTTGACGGCACCAGAGGTCAAACCGCTGATCATCTGTTTTGAGGCAAATAAGTAAGTAATCACTAACGGTAAAATGGAGATGGTGGTTCCGAGCATCACCGCTCCCCACGGCGTATTCGGAATGCCCTGCACACTTCGCAGTGCCTGCGTAATCACGTAGTTTTCTGGCGTTGTCAGAACCACAAGTGGCTGCATAAACATGTTCCAGAAGAAGACAAACTGCACGATTGCTAGGGTTGCGAGCGCCGGTTTCATCAGTGGCAATACCACGCTCCAGTAAGTACGGAATTCACCTGCGCCATCTAACTTCGCCGCTTCTAACAGCTCTTTAGGAATCGATGCCACGACGTGTTGGCGCATCAAGAAAATACCAAATGGTGTGGTCGTGAACGGCAACCAAACCGCTAAGTGGTTATCGAGTAAGCCAAGAAACTTCACGATCATGAAGTACGGGATCAAGCTCAATACAGGTGGAATCATCATCGAACCAACCAGCATGCCAAACAGCAGGTTTTTTCCCTTGAACTTGTACACCGCAAAGGCGTAACCACCCATGCTACAAAACAACAATGAAATCGTGGTACCTAGGAACGCGATGTATATAGAGTTAAACATCGCCTGCCAAAAAGGCATGATTTCCAGTAACTTGGCGTAGTTCACCGCGAGGCTGTCACCAATCGCAAAGCTGATGCCTGTGCCGAAGATTTCAGTGCGGTCACGCGTCGATAGCAACGCCGACCAAATGAACGGGAATACGGTCATGATGGCAGACACCACCAACACAGTGCCGAGCATCACCATCAGTATCTTGGTAAAGATCTCGATGCTGCGGTCGCTTGGACGCCAACGCTGCGCCGTAGGTAAGGTAGTTGTAGTCATCTTATTGCTCCCCTAGACCTTTCTTACCGAAGAAGAAGAATTGAATCGCCGTACAGCCTGCAATCAAGGTAAACAGTAACCATGAAATCGCTGACGCAGTCCCCATCTCTAACCACTCCCAGCCCACTTTGTAGAGGTACATAGAGATGGTTAAACCTGATTGGCCTGTACCACCCGTACCGCGCGTTAGGACAAAAGGTTCTTCGAACAGCTGCAAGTTACCGATGATGGTCATGGTGACCGCAAAGAAGATGAATGGACGAATCATTGGCAGCGAAATGCTCCAGAAACGACGCCATGCGTTTGCACCGTCCATGCGTGCCGCTTCTAGGATGTCTTTAGGAATCGTCATCAAGCCCGTGGTGTAAAGCACGATGTTGAAACCGGTGTATTTCCAGAACACCATGATGGCGATAGAAGGCTTCACCATAGTTGCATCATCTAACCAACGGATTGGTTGGAAATCGTTCACCCAAGAGAATGCCCAGCCGAACAGCGTGCTATCTGCCAACGCCATCAAGCTTTGGTTGATAATCCCTGAGTTTGGCGAATACATGTTAAAGAAGATGAGCGACGCAGCCACCGTTGAAGTTATGAACGGCAAGAAGTAAGCCGACGTCAACCAATGACGGAAGCGATCTCCTAGCGACACCAAGATGTACGCAACAGGCAATGCCACCAAGTGTTGCGCGACACCAGAAGTTACAGCTAGCCAGAGTGTGTTCTTTAATGAACGCCAAAGCCACGGGTCGGTCAGTGCAATGTGGTAATTCTCAAAACCCACATAATCCATCGCCCCCAAACCTTCAACAGGGTTCCACTCATGGAAGGAAAGAAAAATAGAAAACAGTAACGGGAAAATCCCAAACACGGAAAAAATAATCAAAAACGGCAGTAGGAATCCATACGGTGTAAGCGCTTTCAAATTTAGACGAGAAAAAATACTCTCACGCTCTGATGTTTCCATTACCTTGCTCGCTGCCTGATTCATAGTAACGACCTCTCATCAGGAGGGCGTGGTGCCCTCCTTGCTTACCAAATAGCAAATTGCTTACATGTTGCGAGTACGGCGCTTGATCATGCGCTCTGCATCTTTCAATGCCGTTTCAATGTCTTTGCCTTCATCCAACACTTCCATCAGTGCATTTTCTAAGATGATAGAGCGAGCAACGTGGTCGCCTTTAGCTGGTGCCACTGGTTTGATGTTTTGTGCTACTTCTGCAAACAGTAAGCGCGCCTGCTGACCACCTAAGAATTCAATTTTCTCTTCAAACATAGGGTCGTCGTAAGTTGTGGTGTTTGCAGGGAACGCTGCAATAGTGTCGAAGTGTTTAAGTTGAATCTCACGCTTAGTTGTCATGTATTCGATCAGCTTCCAAGCGTCATCTTGGTGCTTAGATTGCGTAGGAATCGATAGAAATGAGCCGCCCCAGCTTCCGTAAATACCATCAGGAAGGTTAGATACGCCCCAGCTGCCTGCTGTTTCTGGCGCAATCCAGTTGTTTAGGTGACCAAGTAGCCAAGCACCAGAAAGCTGTGTTGCAAATGTGCCGTTACGGAAGCCTTCGTACCATTCGTTTGACCACGCAAGAATGCGACCGTCCAAGCCTTTATCACGGATCTCTTTTGCTACTTCAAAAGCGTGAACAAAGCGCTCTGACGTCACTACTGGGTTGCCGTCTTTATCAAAGTAAAGACCTTCCCCCTCGGGTACTGTGGTGAAGATGATCGCTTGCGCCACATCTGCTGCAGAGGCAATCAATTGAACATTCTGTTGTTTCAATTTTTCACCCGCCGCGATGTAAGAATCCCAATCTTTGATCGCTTCGTTGATATCAATACCCGCTTTTTCAAAAATGTCAGTGCGGTAATACATCACACCTGGACCAAGGTCGACAGGCATACCGTACACATCACCGTCTGCGCCTTTACCTTGCGCCCATGCATAAGGTGCGAAGCTCTCTGCATATTTATCAGCGCCGTATTTTTCAGACAGGTTAACCAAACCACCCGACGCCACAAATGGGCCTATTTTCTCTACATCAACAACAATCACATCACCCGCACCAGAGCCCGTTGCTAGGTTGGTTGTTAGCTTTGTATGGTGATCACCGTGGTTATTCATCAGGTAATCAACCTTAATCCCTGTTTCTTTCTCGAAATCCGGTAGCAGCACTTTCAAACTGCTGTCGAAATCTGGGAAGCCATCAAAGCGAATTTTGGATTCATCAGCTGCGTTTACCGTCGCAGCCACACCCAATGCAGCGGTCATCGCAAGCGTCAAAGTTTTCAGTTTCATGTTGTTGTCCTTAATTATCGTTTTATAGGGTATGCAGTTCCTTGACCGAACTTCTTGGCACTAAGGCCGGTGATAATTTGAAGTTCACATCTCGTTTGTTTTTATTGAGGATTTGAATCACGAGCTGGACAGCTTCAGCACTCATTTGCTCAATAGGGAAGTTAACTGTGGTAAGGGCTGGCGTGAGGTAGCGCGCAAACAAAATGTCATCAAATCCAACCAGAGATACTTGCTCAGGAACATCAACGCCATGGGCTTTAAGCACTTCATAAGCACCAAAGGCCATGTGATCATTACAAGCAAATACGGCAGTAAAATGACAATCGCGCTTCAACAACTTGCGCATTGCGCTTTCCCCAGACTCTTCGGTAAAACCGGCCTCTGAGACCAATGCTTCGTCATACTCCATTCCCGCTTCTTCAAGAGCCTTGCGGTAACCTTGTAGACGCCCCCGTGCATCGGACTTGTCCAGAGGGCCGGTGATACACGCTATGTTGCGATGCCCCATACGCAACAAGTATTCGGTCGCCAACTGGCCACCAAATTCGTTGTCGATCTCAATACAGCTTTGTGCCATTTCAGGGATGAAGCGGTTAACTAACACCACCGGCATACCCTTTTCTTTAAGATCGATTAAATAATCATCTGTTAGGTTTTGTGCGTGCAAAATCATGGCATCAACGCGTCGACCAAGCAGGAACTCCACCGATTCACGCTGACTTTGTTCTGAGTTAGAACCCGCTGTAACAATCACGTGGTAGCCAAAACGACGTAGACGCTCTTCCATGCTGTGTAAGATGCCAGAGTAAAATGGACCACCAAGCTCCGGCACTATGATGCCAATGCTGCCCGTACGGCTTGATGCCAATGCCTGCGCAATAGAATTAGGACGATAGCCAAGTGTTTGAATCGCTTTTTCGACTTTCAGCTTTTTATCATGACTCACTCGGCTGGTGCCGTTGATCACACGAGAAACCGTAGCCTGAGAAACACCAGCGTATTCAGATACATCTTTAATCGTCGCCACAAGAAACCTCTTCCACTTGAACCTCAAGATTCAATCTTGCTTCGAGATAAGCTCCTCGAAACCGCTTTCATGGCAGCTAGTATTTCGGATTCACTGATGTGTTATCGTGAGAGAAATCACACCGAAATCCCTTTAAATTCGGGCAATGTTTGAAAGAATGAGGCGCGTGGCAGTTTGCTTTCATTTCATGAAACCGTTTCATGAAATGGTTATTTCACGCTCAAATAAAACCAAGCAAAGGCATTGATTTAACAACTCTTTAATATCGATCCATGAATCAAAAACGGCGAGTAAGAAACAAAAAAAGAGCCGCAAATGCGGCTCAAAATAGGGTTAAGAATGGACAGTTTGGCACTCAACTGGCTGCAATGAGCGCCATGACAAAATAGAGAGAGTTAAGAGTGTAGTTTGAGATGGCTTACCACCAAGCTTCCCACATCGCACCTAGGCTAACCGTATCTTGCTTAGGATCGTTGATGCCAGTCGCTTTGTTGTCCACCTCACCGACTGTTGCGTAGAAGCGCAGCATTGGTCGAGCACCAGCGCCCCAATCAAACGAGATGTTTTGTGATAGGGTGACTTTCCAACCTGTGTTGTCATCGTCAGCACGTGCGTAGTCGACCATCTGGTAGCCTGCTTCTAACCACGTAGAGTGTGCATCGTTCCAAAAGTACATCGGACGTACGATAGCACTGTAGTTGGTGCGCTCATCTTCCACCGCACTTGAACCATCAACGGAATAATCGTGGTAAGCCAATAGGTATTCAATCGCGGCTTTTTCACCGAGATCGGCATTACCTTCGAAACTTGCATAAATCGTAGTGAGGTCTTCTGTTTTCCAGAATACGCCGTTATCGGCATTGTCTGAATAACGCAATACTAAACGGTTTGAACCACTATCGTGTGCACGAGAGATCACCGCACCCAATTGGTACGCGTCTATGTGCTCAGAGCTATCAATCGCTTCGGAATCAAAGCCGTAGTTTGCGTACAACTCTAGATCTGCAAAACCCATGTCGATACCATGCAATTTAGAAGTGAAAGCGTATGCGCCGCTGTCACCCGTTCCTGCACCACCCGTACATGAGATAGAAGGGTTTGAACCTGGATCGACAATTTCTGGGCTACAATTTTCTACCGCTGCAACCACACCGAAATCCAGCTTCACAGAGCCAAGCTCAAGGTTATTGATACCACCACCTTGACCATCATGCATCATCCAAAAGTAGTCATTGATGCCTTGTTGTGGACGTTGATGGAAATCACGACCCGCCCAAATGTAAGCATTCGGCTGGCTTTCGAAAACATTCGTTACCCCTGCGTAAGCCTTTTTCAGGTTTACTTCATCGCCCCAGTGATCGAACATCACAACCACATCCCAGATCGCACCGCTGTCATTCTTGAACGCTTTCGCTAACTGGAATTCACCGCCGTTACCTTCGTTACCTAATCGACCAATTGCTGATGACCCATTAAATGAACCATCAACCATCACATATTTCTGGTCGCCAGCTTGATAATGTGCGCCGTAGCGAGCATAGCCGGAGAAGACAACACCATAAGGAATCTCAATATCCGGAGTCAGTACAGCCGGTTGTTGATCATCAACATAATTAGGATCGATGCGATTCTCCAGTTCTTGAATGCGTTTTTCCAGAGCTTCTACATCAGAATCGGCAGCAAAAGTAGAGAGAGAAGCAAGCGAAGCGGCCACTGCAAGCGCGAGAGGTAAAACCTTTAAGTTTTTCATGTGATTTCCCTAAGTTTTTAGTAGGTGTAATTATTTCAATAGGGATCTTAAGGAATGAAACGTTTGAAAAGCCGCTACGGCTTCACATGGCCATCGTGTTCAAAATGACATGAAACAACGCGTGAAACTAAAAATATTTATTAGCTCGTAAAATCAGACAGTTAAAATAGTGCTTGTTAGATTTTACATTTTGAAATCGCTTTCATTTCACAGGATTGTTTAATTTCTATCACGTTAATTTGTGCAAAATAAGAGCAATCCACTCATGATGACATGAAACATTTCATAATCATGAAACATTTCATACTTCGTAAATTTCTTACAAATTCAACAAGTCACATAAATAACAAACATGCTTCATATCACAATTAAGGGCTTTGCTATTCCATGTACTACTTAATTACGACCTAGAATAGGCATTAAGTAAGTCTAAAGTAGGGATACACAATGTCGAAATTGGCCGGAGCACGCCTAGAAGAAATGGCGGATATCCGATCGACAAGAAAAAAGAAGATAGTTTTTCTCTGTTCTAGCATCGCCACTGCATTTTTAACCTATGGCTCTGTCCTACACTACCTTGAAGGAAATTGGGGGCTCAGCTTACTCATTGGTTTATGTGCTTTGGCATGCTTAACCATCAGCTATTTGATCAAAGTCCGTGGTCACCACCAATACGCCGATCTGCTACTCACAGGCGTATTGATGTTTGATGGACTGTTGCTACTGCTTTATAACGACGCCCCTTCAGGTCGACTGCTTTGGCTCTACCCGATAGTGGCCGCCATTATCTTGATCAACGAATTCAAAGTCGGTCTGCTGTTTAGCGTGACGTACTCCCTCATCATCTTTTTCGGTTTAACCTTTTTAGAGAGTGTACCCACCGCCAGTGACATGACCGAGCGCCGATTTATGTTTACGCTGGTGGCGATCTGCTTTGTTTGTCATACCTTTTCTTACTATTACTCTAAAGTCGTGAACTACATTCAAACCCTGTATCGCGAAGGCATCGAAGAACTGGCTTACCTTGACCAGTTAACAGGATTAGCCAACCGTTGGAGTTTTGAAACTTGGGCACGTGCCAAGTTAGAAGAGTTGGAACAAGTTGAGACCAAAAGTGTCACGGCTTTAGTCTTTTTAGATATCGATAACTTCAAGCACATTAACGACAACTACGGACACGATGTTGGCGACCGTGTGTTAAAGCACTTTGCGACTCGCTTAAAAAACAACATTCGTAATAAAGACAGAAAAACGGACAAGCATGACTACTCAATTGCTCGCTTTGCTGGTGACGAGTTTGTCTTAATGCTTTACGACGTGCGCGGTAAGAAAGACCTAGACAATATTTTGGATCGTATCGTCAACCTGTTCCAAAAAGGCTATCAAACGGACGACAACATCAATGAGTTAACCATGAGTGTAGGAGCGGCCATTTACGGCCAAGATGCAACAGATTTATCTGAACTGACTCGTTGCGCAGACAAAGCTATGTACGCTGCGAAGCACACTGGCAAAAACCAGTATGCATATTACGAGCATTGCTCACATGCAGAAGAGTTGCGTCATCAAAGACACTCGTTGGTTGGCGCAATGGGAAATGTGACTTCATTGCAGCGTGACGCCAGCTTATAAACCAAACTGTAGAGCCTAAGTTAGGCGTACATATACATGGCCCATAAGCCAACAAGTAAAAACGTGACAAGCCAGATCACTTGGCCGATTTTGCTTGGTTTATCATCTCGTGGGACAAGAACAGGTTTGAGCGCTCGCTCTTTCATTTTGCCGACAAGGCTTTTCTCAATCGCTCGCTTATAGAAAGCACGTCGTTTTTGAGCCGCGTTGGCCACCTTAGTAAAGCGGTGACGTTGCTCATTAGTAAAATCCGTTGCCTCATAGCGAGGAGGAAGATCGGAATGTTTAGGTTGTACTGCCATCTCATCCTCCTTGGTCGATGGGTGCACCTGTTTTAAGTATATACATAATTAACGCTTTATTGCCAAAAACCGTTGCATCTGAATAACATGCATAAAAAAAGCCACCCGCAGGTAGCTTCTATATAAATCAGTCTTCAATCACTTGTCAGAGATGGCGCTGTGCTTATAAGTACTCACATAGGTAAGCCGTTGCGTCTTTAACTTGAAGCTCAAATGATGAGTTACCTTCGACTTCAAAAAACTCACCGCTGTTGTAAGTCACCCAATCAACCTCTCCAGCTTTCTTTACGATCAGTGCACCTTTGACGACACTCATACGTTCAGGAGCTTGTGTACCAAACGTGTATTCACCTGGCAACATCACACCGACACTGACATCCTGTCCTTGTTGGCTAAAACCCAGTGACTTTACGCCACCAGCAAAATAACTGTTTTCCTTAATACTCATTCTTTGGTTTCCTTATCAAAAATCAGCTCTTTTTTACCCTGTTTCGGTTTACGACTCAAGTCTCTAAATTGACCTTTTTTGAGCTATCGAATACTCAATAACTGTGTTTCGGAATGTAAAAGTGGACATCAGATCATAGTTTAGGTGTCGCAAAGGCGAGATTGTTTGTTTTTGCAGCGTAAGCTTCTCACCATATTAAAAAAGGAAAACAAGCAGGGATCATGACGACCACACCGCGCCGAAAACGCCAGAAGAAACCAGAACCGCAACCTTCATTTTGGGCTCGTCATCAGTTCAGAATCATCAAAGGAGGATTTGCGACGTTTGGCTGCGCGCTGTTGAGCTTTCTCGGCTACCAACTTTACGCTTCTTATCTCGACTATATCGATCCAGATAAAGTGTATGGCGAATGGATTGAAATTGGTGCGCCGCCTTATCAGACCGAACAACTTTCCTTTACGCCCGACGGGGTCTTTCGCAACCATCGCCTCGTCGCTACCCAGTTTGAGTTCGATGGCAAAGTTGTCACCCTAAACACCGGACTAGGTAAAACAGCCTACCAACTGTCTGGTTCTCACCTCTCTCCCCAAATACGTCGCGTAGAACCAAAGCTACCTGACCAACGTTTTATTCTTAAAGGATTCGA
Source organism: Vibrio sp. Sgm 5 (assembly GCF_026241575.1). Taxonomy (NCBI): domain Bacteria; kingdom Pseudomonadati; phylum Pseudomonadota; class Gammaproteobacteria; order Vibrionales; family Vibrionaceae; genus Vibrio; species Vibrio sp. Sgm 5. The sequence goes on along the minus strand of NZ_JAPHPY010000042.1, from coordinate 34,642 downwards.
GCACACCGTACAAGGTTCAGAAATTGGTGCCGCGTCCAAACGCCGAGCCGCATTGAGCGAGCACTTCAATCGCAAGTAATCTTGTTATCGACCCCATCAATCATACGTATCTTTCCCCAAATTCAACAGGGCCGTTACTGGCAATTTCTAACGTAACTTGCTCTGTTACATAATAAAAATTTAATTTCACTCGCAAAATAACACTGCCAGACTGAGTAGATAATTAATTAAACGCATGCAAAATATTTATAAATTATTGGCTCAATATTGTATTTTCTATGCAAAACAATGTTTCTTGTAGTGAGATTTGTGTAACAGAGTCGAATCTTGATTTATTTTTTTTTGAAAAAAAAAAAGGTTCTGAAATGCTGAATGTGATGCTTTTGCACAGTGTGTGAATCGGTTGTCTTTTCTGTCGCAAGAGCAGCTTGTGTTCGTGAATGAACATAAAATCAAGGATTGAGAGAGAAGTTATGATTCGATTTAACCTATGTGCAGCTGGGGTTGCCCTAGCTCTTTCTGGCGCTGCAAATGCGGCTCCAACAGCACCAAGTATCGACATGTATGGTTCTAATAACCTGCAATTTTCTAAAATTGAACTGGCAATGGAAACCACATCTGGCTACAACGACATGGTTAAGTACCATGAGCTAGCTAAGATCAACGTGAAATTTAACCAGTGGAGTGGTACTTCTGGTGACACTTACAACATCTACTTTGATGGAGTTCAAGTCGCAACAGGCCCTATCACTGGTAGCCAAACTACTGCGTCGTTTGAATATGGCCAAGGTGGTTTGTACCAAATGGAAATCGAAGCGTGTGACGCAACAGGCTGTGCGAAAAGCGCACCAGTAGAGATTACGATTGCGGATACAGACGGTTCTCATTTACCGCCGCTAACTATGAACGTTGACCCGAACAACAAAACCTACAACACCGACCCAAGTGTTGTCATGGGTACTTACTTTGTTGAGTGGGGCATCTATGGCCGTGACTACACGGTTGATAATATGCCGGTCGACAACCTGACTCACATCCTTTACGGCTTCATCCCAATTTGTGGTCCAAATGAATCAGTGAAATCGGTTGGTGGCAATAGCTTCAACGCACTGCAAACCGCTTGTCGTGGTGTGAACGACTACGAAGTGGTTATCCATGACCCATGGGCAGCTTATCAAAAGAGTTTCGCGCAAGCTGGTCACGAATACAGCACGCCGATCAAGGGTAACTACGCGATGTTAATGGCATTGAAGCAACGTAACCCTGATCTAAAAATTATCCCATCGATCGGTGGTTGGACACTGTCTGACCCATTCTTCGATTTCGTTGACAAGACCAACCGTGACACGTTTGTCGCATCTGTGAAGAAATTCCTAAAAACATGGAAATTCTACGACGGTGTTGATATCGACTGGGAATTCCCTGGTGGTGGCGGTGCCGCAGCAGATAAAGGTGACCCAGTAAACGATGGCCCGGCTTACATCGCATTGATGCGTGAACTACGTGCAATGTTGGATGAGCTAGAAGCAGAAACAGGCCGTACTTACGAGCTAACGTCTGCAATCGGTGTAGGTTACGACAAAATTGAAGATGTTGATTACGCAGACGCTGTTCAGTACATGGACTACATCTTCGCAATGACTTACGACTTCTACGGCGGTTGGAACAACGTACCTGGTCACCAAACGGCACTTTACTGTGGTTCATTTATGCGCCCAGGTCAGTGTGACGGCAGCGGTGTAGATGAGAACGGTGAAGCGTACAAAGGTCCTGCATATACAGCCGACAACGGTATCCAACTTCTTCTAGCTCAAGGTGTTCCTGCGAACAAACTTGTACTAGGTACAGCAATGTATGGCCGTGGCTGGGAAGGCGTAACACCTGATACGCTAACCGATCCAAATGACCCAATGACAGGTACTGCAACAGGCAAACTGAAAGGCAGCACGACTCAAGGCGTCTGGGAAGATGGCGTGATTGACTACAAAGGCATTAAGTCATTCATGCTTGGTGCAAACAATACTGGTATCAACGGCTTTGAATACGGTTACGATGCACAAGCAGAAGCTCCATGGGTGTGGAACCGTTCAACAGGTGAGCTGATCACATTTGATGACCACCGCTCTATTCTTGCGAAAGGTAACTACGCGAAGTCGCTAGGTCTTGCAGGTCTGTTCTCTTGGGAAATTGACGCAGATAACGGCGACATCCTGAATGCAATGCACGAAGGTATGGCGGGTGGTGTCGTTGTTCCACCAAACCGTAAACCAACGGCAGCAGCAGGTGCGGACCAAGCAGTAACAGGCCCTGCAAGTGTTGTGCTTGATGGCAGCAACTCAACAGACTCTGATGGCACAATCGCAAGCTACGCTTGGGAGCAAGTATCAGGTACAGCAGTGGCTCTATCTGGCGCAAACACTGCGACAGCAAGCTTTGATGCAGCAGAAGTGACTGCAGAAGAACAGCTAACGTTCAAGCTAACCGTGACAGACAATGACGGCGCAAGCGCTTCTGATCTTGTTGTGGTAACGGTTAAGCCTGCTGGCGTGATTGATCCACCAAATACAGCACCTGTTGCGCAGGTCTCTGCACCTGCAAGTGCGAAAGCTGGTGACGTGGTTGTAATTGACGCTTCCGCTTCTAGCGATGCTGACAACGACACACTCACGTTCGATTGGACGCTACCTCAAGGTCTAAACGCAACAGTTAACGGTGCGAAAGTGACGTTCACAGCAGCAGAATACCCGCAAAACACTAGCCTAAGCTTCACAGTAAGCGTAAGCGATGGCCAAGCAGCATCTTCAGCAAGTGCAACCGTTGTTGTATCTAAGCACAGCACAGGTGGTGGCACTTGTACTAACGCATGGGATGCAACAGCTGTTTACACTGGCGGTGACCAAGTGACTTACGCAGGTAAAACTTGGGAAGCGAAGTGGTGGACACAAGGACAAGATCCTAGTAAGTCTGGCGAATGGGGTGTTTGGAAAGAAGTGGGCCCAGCTAACTGTAACTAAACACAGCTAAAGTGTTGTGATTCAACACTAATCGCTCTGAATATTGTAATAAAAAGGACAGCTTCGGCTGTCCTTTGTTGTTCTAACAGAATCTATTAAGTGCTTTTCAATAATCAGCTAGCTTCAATTAAACGGTCGAAACTCTGGAACACCTCTTCACACTTCATCACACGACCGTGACCTTGGCCTTGAGTCGTCACTAATTCAACCCGTGCCATCTCACTCGCTGCTTGCGCAGAGACACTGTGCTTAGTGAACTTGTCTTGCTCATCATGAACAATGATGGTTTTTGCTTCGCGCTCTGCAAGACGCTTTTCTGGGTCAATCGACTGCAGTGGATAGCCAAACTGGTCCTCAACCTCAGACACCACCGCTTTGAATAACTTCATGGAGTATCCTGAGCGTGCAATGCTACCAAACAGGTTTTCTACATAATTCAGAACCGGAGCTATCAACAAAAGAGGTTTGTTCTCTAGTTTACTGTGGCGACATTCCAGCGCCGACGCAGTGCCCATGCTGTGCCCAACTAAACCTGCTACGTCTTCCACCGAATCCAATACATCCTCTAGGCCACGAACAAACGCAGGGATGTGTCCGTACTGACCATCACTCTCACCATGTGCAGGATGGTCGTATGCTAATGCGGTGTAACCAGATGCCGCAATGTGCTCCATCAACGGATAGAACTGACTGGCAGTTCCAGACCAACCGTGAGTAAGAATCCATACCGGACCGCTTCCAAGCTGATAGATTTTAATTGCCCCGGCATGACCTTGGATTTCACTTTTGATCAGTCCCTGTGGCTCAGCGTTTTTTGGCTGAGTACGCGCAGGAGTAAGCAGCAATTTACGCGCGGTATTTTTTGCGTGTGAGGGCGCTAGCGTGTGATGTAAACGCGTACTGATGTTGATCAGACTGCGCTTAACACTGAATTTCTGCGAAGTATTGAAGTAAATTTTCTCACTCATGATCGTTTCCTTAACTATCAGCTTTGCACAAAATAGAACGGTCGTGCTTTTTAAGCTGATAAGAAAGAGCGCTCTGTGTCGCTCTTTGTTATGAATCTCTTACTACGCCCGTTACCGCGGGGCTAGCGCTTCCATCGAGTAAACAAGTTATCGATGCCTTGCCAAAACAGTCTCTGGCTTTCTTCTTCCCCTTTGATCGAATAAAACACGTGTGCACTTAAGTACTGTCCGTATAAATCAAAGGTCGCTTGTCGCGTGTCTAAATCCACAACAAACTCTTGGTTTTCTTTGCCTTTCTTGATCTGAATTTCGAGATAATTCAACCAAGTATCAATCGACTTACGCAATGCCGCTTGCAATGCACAACCTTCTTCTGCGGTGTCGTTCCAAGCATCAAGGAACATGCAACTGCCTTGAAAAGAGTGGTTCCACGTCATCCAAGTGTCTAGTAAGCCACGTACTTTACGTTCAATATTGCTGTCACCTAACTCACGTGCAGGCGCAATCACACGCTCAGCAAATACTAGATTGGCGTGTTCCAATACTGACAGCTGAAGATTTAACTTCGAGTTAAAGTGAGCAAATAAACCACTTTTCGACATCCCGCACTGCTTCGCTAACTCACCAATGGTAAGACTTTCCAATCCATTTTCGCTCGCCAGTTGGAATGCACGTTGCAGAATAAGTTCTTTGGTTACTTTTCCTTTTTTCATAACTGCATTTTTAGCACGACCGTACTTTTTTGCAATATTAAGTTTACTGGTCAAACCAACCATCATGATCAGACACAGCCTCGATCTCAATACATTGAAAGAAGTAATGAATCTTGATTTTAGAAATTAGAGATGGGTCTGAATTTCGCAAACTGGTTGCCGTCAATTGCACATGAGTTGATTTTTTACCGCGAGAACTGAATCGTTAACTGCTAATTTCGCAGCGATTTTTCACTTTTTTAGGTAAGCACTTATGGCAACAACAAAGAAAATTGCCAGTTTAGAATTTGCCCGCATCATCGCAATGTTTGCGATCATTGGGCTTCACTGTCAGATGGCTCTCACGTATTGGCAATGGGATGAAGTACCTTGGGTTGGGTACATGCTTAACCAATTGGCTCGCTTTGCTGTACCACTGTTTTTTCTCATCTCCGGATATCTAATCCAGCCTAAACTCAGTACAAATCCCGTTGAGACACTGAAAAACTACGCCAAGCCTCTGCTCAAAATATGGCTGATTTGGAGCCTGATTTGTCTGTTAATGCCGTTTCGCTGGCAAGTAGTTGCAGAAGCAGGTTACCTCGTCGAGCGACAGGGTTATTGGGGTTACCTGATGTCGAACCCAGTGAACTCGCTCTTAGAAGGTGGCTTGGTGCATTTGTGGTTCATTCCTGCACTTGTCATCGCCGTGGCTATTATTGCGTTGCTGGTTCGCATAAACATGGTACAACTGTTGCTTCCTGCGGCGGTATTACTTTACGTCTACGGTGTGTTTGCAGGCAGCTACGTCACACTCACTGAACTACCAACGCCCTTCTTTACACGTAATGGTCCGTTCTTCAGTACTTTATTGGTGGTGCTTGGTTACTTAGCAAGACAACATCAGTGGCAATGGTCGCGCAATAACACCATTCGCTTAATATTGAACGGTATGGCACTGCATTTTGGCGAAGCCTATTACCTTATGAATTATGAAATCGCATTTAACTCACACGACTTCTTGTTTGGTACCGTAATTTGGTCGTTGGGTGCATTCATGTGGCTTCTTGCTCACCCAAACTTCGGCAATATGCCATGGGTATTTAAATGGTCACCGAGTATTCTAGGCATCTACGTGAGCCACCTATTGGTGATCATCATCATGATGAACATCGCAGGTATGTTGGGGCTAGAAAACCTAGCTAAAGACGCCTTTATTTACCCAGCAACGATTGTGGTCACTCTGCTGCTTGTGAAAGGCATCGAAGCCACTCCACTGAAAAAACTATTGCTGCGCTAAATCCATTCAGCACTATGTATGGCTTGCTCTAACACTTTGGGGTTAAAGCAAGCCTCTCAAAAATGAGAGCTCTCTCTCACTCGCCAACATTATCACTTCTAATGCTACGTAATTTGCTTTCACTCACAAAAAACATTGTTCATTTACTTTAGATTTATTCGACATCAACAAAATGCTCATTAAACGGAGGCGGTATGTGGGCAGGTCAAGGACTCGTTCCTTTTTTAGAAATTAGCCATTGGCTAACTTACGGTTTATACGCTGCAGTATTCCTATTTGGCGCTGCAAGTATTGCGTCACTCAGAAAGTAGTGGCGCAAGCTACATCAATTCAAAACTCCTACCGTTAATTCGAGCTTTCTCACACTTAACTTATTAATTTGTGGCTAAAATTTCTCCAGTCAGACAAGGAGAAATGTCTATGTCAATCTATCCAATTGTCGCTTTCTGCTGCTTACTCTTTTCAAGCCCCAGTTTTGCAGCGTCCACCAGTGACCTCAACCTCGTCAATTCTGCCGTCGGCTATGCCGCACTGATTCTCTTCACCATTGCTTACATTCTGGTGATGCTGGAAGAATACCTGCATATGCGAAAATCCAAACCAGTACTGCTCGCCGCGGGATTAATCTGGATTTTGATTGGGTACACCTTTGCCCAACACAACCAAGCTGACGTCGCTAAAGCCGCACTGGAACACAACCTTCTGGAATACGCCGAACTTTTATTGTTCCTACTAGTAGCGATGACTTACATCAATGCAATGGAAGAGCGGAGGCTGTTTGATGCTCTGCAAGCATGGATGGTCGGTAAAGGTTTCGATTTCAAACAGCTATTTTGGCTTACAGGCGGCTTGGCATTTGTCATTTCACCTATCGCGGATAACTTAACCACGGCCCTGTTAATGTGTGCGGTGGTGATGAAAGTTTCTGGCGATAATCCAAGGTTTGTGAACCTTGCCTGTATTAACATCGTCATTGCGGCGAACGCTGGCGGCGCATTCAGTCCATTTGGTGATATAACGACCCTGATGGTTTGGCAGGCAGGACACGTCAGTTTTGCTGAATTTATGCCGTTGTTTGTTCCGTCATTGATCAACTACGTCATTCCTGCGTTCATCATGTCGTTGTTTGTACCAAACACTAAGCCAGATACGGTCCATGAACATATTGAATTGAAACGTGGAGCAAGACGAATTGTAGGCTTGTTTATTCTCACTATCGCGACTGCGGTATCTTTCCACGCGGTACTTCACTTCCCGCCAGTAATCGGAATGATGATGGGCTTGGCGTACCTGCAGTTTTTCGGTTATTTCCTGCGTCGAACACTAAAACATTCACTTGCTAAAAAAGCGGCCGAAGCGATTGCCAATGGCGATGATTATGCCTTAAAGCGTTTAGGTTCAGTGGTACCGTTTGATGTATTCCACCGTGTATCACGTGCAGAGTGGGATACTTTACTGTTCTTCTATGGTGTCGTCATGTGTGTCGGCGGTTTGAGTTTGCTCGGTTATCTTGGGTTAGTTTCCAACGTGATGTACACCGAATGGAGCCCAATCTGGGCTAACGTCATGGTGGGGATTCTCTCTGCTATCGTGGATAACATTCCAGTGATGTTTGCTGTATTAACGATGGAGCCAACCATGTCGATGGGGAACTGGCTGTTAGTCACGCTGACTGCAGGCGTGGGTGGTAGCTTGCTTTCGATTGGTTCAGCGGCTGGCGTGGCATTAATGGGGGCAGCAAGGGGACAATACACCTTCTTTGGCCATTTAAAATGGGCACCGGTGATTGCGCTAGGTTATGCCGCAAGTATTGCGGCGCACCTTTGGATGAATGGCAGTTTGTTCACTTAACCTACCTTGATCAATATTGAATATTCTTACCGGTCTGATGGGTGGTTCACGCCATCCATCACCTCAATATCTCCCAGCTCATAAGGATTTACATCTTCTAAGCAACCAACGTTATAACCGTATTCACTCGGGTCAGAACGGCGCTGATGATGCGTGTAGATACCGCATTCACCACAGAAAAAATGCTTAGCCGTGCTGGTATTAAACTGATACAGCTTGAGTGCCTCCTCACCTTGGATGATGCGAATCCCATTCAAAGGTACTGATGCCACAATCGCGCCACGACGTCGGCACATAGAACAATCACAACGTCTAGGCTTCTCGATTCCATTTGGTAATGACAGTTCAATTTGTACTTTTCCGCAATGACAAGAGAGCTTATGCAAAGGCTGAATTGTGGTACTACCCACTTGTTTAATCATGACTTTTCCTTGTTGCTTCAGTGTTCATCTAGCTTAATGTGTAAAGTCTGTTAAACAGTTAACATCCGCGCAATCTAGGTCAAAAACTCGACATCAATCACTTTTCACGACATTTTATTCATCGATTTATCACTATTTGGTTGGCGTTTTGCCAACCGCATCCGTTTTGGTTGTGCGCTTGCAGTTAAAACGGTTTTAAAACCAAGGAAAATACTTTTATGGATAAAGATCATAGCCTTAGAGAGAACCTCTTGGCTCTGACGCTCGGTAGTGCGTTGGTGTCACTTGGGGTTATCTTTTTTAGCAAAGTGGGACTGCTGACAGGTGGCACTGCTGGTCTTGCTATCTTCCTCACTAAAGTGAGTGATTTTAGCTTTGGTCAGATCTTCTTTGCACTGAACCTACCTTTCTACATTTTGTCTGTGATGCGCATGGGTTGGCGTTTTACCATCAACACTTTTATTGCGGTTTCGATCGTGTCCTTTGCGGTAGACCACCTGCACCATGTGATTGAAATTTCTCGTATTGAACCCGTTTACGCCGCCCTCCTCGGTGGAGGCCTGATTGGTATGGGAATGCTGGTAATTTTCCGCCACAAGATGAGCTTGGGCGGTTTCAACATATTGGCACTTTACCTTCAGGAACGCTTTGGCATTCGTGCAGGCAAAGTTCAAATGGCGCTCGACTGCACCATCGTGGTGATGTCTCTATTTATCGTCGATATTCACTTGATCGCCCTATCTATACTTGGCGCGGTGGCGACCAACTTAATCTTGGCAATGAACCACAAACCAGGGCGATATCAGCCAACGCCACAATCGGCATAATCTTCTAACACATGACAAAAACCAAAGCCCCGAGACAAATTCTCGGGGCTTTTCCTTGTCCGCTACATAAGACTACACTAGAGGCGAGTTCTCACAGTATTGTTGGTCCCCTTCAGCCAGCTTGAGCTTGTTTTGTTGGCTTAAGTGATAATGCACCAGCATCAATAAATCATTCGCGTAGAAGAGCTCAAAAGCATCTTCTCCATTTTGTCGACAGATTGCCTCACAGCGATCAGCGTGCACTTTGGCTTGGAGTGGGTTTCCTGCTTTAAGTAGGCTCATGGCTAAACGATATTCTGCGCGCTCTTCTTGCATCCAACCACCAGCAACCTTCCAATTCTCAAGCGCCAATGTTGCAGCCTCTAGCATTCGCTCTACCTGGGCTTCAGAGCGCGTTTCAAGCTCTTCATATTGGCAGGCAAGGTTGTTGCCCGTAATGGCAATTGAACGTGCCAACGGCTCGGCAGTTTGGTCTGAATCTATCCCGTTGGCTGCTTTTGCTAACCATGTGCTAGCTTGCTCTAGCTCGTTCATCGCAGATAGCTCGTTGGCAATCTGAGCAAAAACGCGGCGCTGATCGACATCTTCCAAGTCAACGATATGGTCCGTCGTTTGATCCACAAAGTACTGCGCGACAATTTTGGCTCTCTGACGCACCATACACTGACTCGCTACGCCATTTTCGAGCTTATCTAAACTGGTGAGAAACTGCTTCGGGTCGTGCAGATGACCGATGGAAGTGTGCAGCATCAAGGGTAAGATGCGCTCAGCATGGTTAGTGTCTTCCACCTCACTAAGCGCTTGTTCTAATTGAGTGTATGTTTGTTGTGGCTGCGCTTCATGCTGCTGCCAACTTTGGTTTATGAATGCATCAAAATCCGTTTTGAAAGACATATCCTTATTTTCCTTTTTCATTGCTCTGGATTGCTCTTTAGCTCAACAACCCTACACAAAATCGAAGCAAATAAGGTAAACCTTGCCGGATTCTGAGAATGGCCTCACTTAAAGTGGCGAGCCCTTCTCCAAAGCCAATAATCGCTGTTTGCGCTCTACCCCGCCCGCATAACCAGTGAGCTTGCCACTTTTTCCAATCACACGATGGCACGGCACCACAATCGAAATAGGATTCTTACCGTTCGCCAGTCCCACCGCTCGTACCGCCTTCGGATTGCCGATGGCATTCGCCAAGTCTTGGTAGCTCCATGTTTCACCATAAGGAATGGTCGTTAGCGCATGCCAAACTTGAGTTTGGAAATCAGTGCCTGTCGCTGCAAGTGGCAAGTCAAATTCGTTACGCAGCCCAGCAAAGTATTCTTCCAATTGAGTAACAGTCTGACTGAGCACTGCATGTTGATCATTACGCTCACCCAAATCATCTGGTTTGGTGGTACACGTTTCAAACCAAATTCCGAGCAAACCTTGATCGTTAGCTTGAATGGTCACAGCGCCTAACGGACTTGGCATTACCGTATAAAGTGATTTCATGATTGATTCCATAAGTGAAAAGTCGCGTAACTGCCCCAAGGCGATGCAGTATGAGCATTCAATGACGGATAGTTTGGCATGGCTTTCTTCACCACCAAGTCTTTATCTAAAAAACAATCGGGCTGAGATTGGCCACGCAATTGCGCATAGCTCACCGTCCACGGACCAATGCCTTTTAATTCCAGCCATTGCTGCGGATCGGCTTCTGGGTTTTGCTGCATGTACTGAGCAAATCGCACGAGCGTGTCTTTACGGCTTTGCGGCATACGCAAGAAGCTAACATCGGCATTAGCAATCGCTTCTGGCGTTGGAAAGTGGCGCGCATGCTGATCGCTGCTGAGTGTTTCCACTAACAAGTTAAGTTGCCCAATTGCGGCTTTGACCGACACTTGTTGACCCAACACGGCACGTACACCGGCTTCCCACGCGCTCCAGACGCCCGGAATCCGAATCCCTTGAGTTTTCATCAATCCCGGCGCGATGTATTCAAGGTGCTGCTCCACCGTGCAAATATCCGCATCAAGGTCGAACATGCGACGCACACCAGACACCAAATTCTGCAATTTAGTGACGTCTTCAATGTCGAACTCCATCTCAAGGTAACCCTCCCCTTGAGTGACCTTAAATCGTGCATGGCAATCATCGAGTAGAACATTGCGCTGGTAAGCGTCTTGTGTGACTTGCTCCATTCCTTCAATCGCACGCAGACGATAAAAATCGAGCATGTGTTGCCAGTTCAAAGCCCCGCGATAAGGGAGCACGATTCGATTCGTCCCCACGCCATCAAACTCCTTTCTGCGCACTTGAGAAGGCGTTAGCTGAAGAATCTTTTGAAACGCATCATTGAAACGTCGAGTGCTGTTAAAACCCGCGGCAAAGCCGACTTCAGTGACCGACATCGAACTCGAATGCAGAAGCTGCTTAGCAAACATCAACTGTTGATACTGCGCATACTGCTTTGGTGACATCCCCAAATATTGCTCAAACAGCATACGCAAGTAACGATCCGAGATCCCGAGACGCTCAGAGAGATCCGCAAGAGACTGATGATGCAATGCACCTTGATCAATCATATTGATCGCACGTTGAAATGTGGTTTCAACCCCTTTCCAAGCCCATGACCCTGGCGCACTGTCTGGGCGACAACGCAAACACGGACGATAACCCGCCTTCAAAGCTTGCGTCTTGTCAGTGAAGTACTCGACGTTTTCCTCTTTGGGCAAATTAGCTGGGCAGATCGGGCGGCAGAAGATCCCTGTCGTTTTCACCGCAATGTAAAAGCGTCCATCAAAGCGGCTGTCACGTGCCATGCGTGCTTTTTGACATTGTTCGAAGGTCAATGATGTGTGTGGGTGGATGAACATAGTGCTGTCCTTGCGTACACAGTGGGTGTTTAACGAGTGGGTAACTTGCTCGCCACTCGATCGGTATAACTTCATTGTAGAACGGGGAGTTACTGTAGATTAGCCATTTTCGGAACTCAATATTGAGAAATTTTGGCATTAGTAAATTTGTGCACTAAAGTTAAATCAGAACAACACAACAACGTCGGCTAAAGGGAATTGGCATGGACTTACATACGTGCGTGATTGTACTTAGAAATCACAAGGTTATTACCAGTAAATCAGTCGAGCACTCGATAGGGATTATCGAACGCGACTCTGATAACGAGATTTCAGAAATTCAAATCAATGCGACTGATGGTGTGAATATTCGCACTTATCACTACCGTAGTGTGGAAGACTCGCTTGAAAGCTTAATGAATCTATAAAAACTCCTTTCTCCCTTGTTAATCGTAAAAGCAAAAGAGCACTGGTTACTGTGCTCTTTTTTTTGCTCTGCATTTACGGAATTCTTGTTTCAAAATACAAAACACGTTCGGAAAGTTATTCGAAATTTTGCGATTTCCATAATCAAAACCACCACAGAAGCAGCCAATATACAACGCCTAACAACGACCTAAGCATCTGTATTTATTTAGTTAAAAACGTTCCATCGAATTTATCGAACGAGAACATCAAATTGCCCCAATTTTTTCTTTCTCTCCTCCTACCTACACTGATTTCAACGGCAAGGGAGTCACCACTCCTCATCAGAAAAATTCGAGAAAGGATAAAGTCATGAAAGCACTACTACAGAAAATCACCACTTCAAACGCGGGTTACAGCGCACTCGCTCTTCGCATTCCAGTCGGCATCATCTTTATGGCGCACGGCGCACAAAAACTTTTTGGCTGGTTTGGCGGTTATGGTCTTGAAGGTACAGGTCAATGGATGGCATCGATTGGTTTAGGCCCTGGCATGTTGATGGCATTTTTAGCTGGCAGTGCAGAATTTTTTGGCGGCTTGTTCATCTTGCTTGGTTTGCTTACCCGCCCAGCAGCAGTGGCTTTAGCATTCACCATGTTGATCGCCATTTTCTCAGTTCACTTTGAAAACGGTTTGTTTATGTCGAACAACGGTTACGAATTTGGTCTCGCATTACTGGCAGCTTGCGTTTCTCTCGCAATTTCTGGCGCAGGCAAAGCAGCACTGGATGGCACACTTCATCAAAAACTGGCGTAAAACAGGTTCGTCATGGGCCTAAATTCTGCCATGACTCTCGCTTCAAGCATCACGCTGAATTTATAAACATCTGTAAATTTACGCAAACCAATACAAAAAGCCCCTTGGTTTATACCAAAGGGCTTTCGTTTAAATTTGCACTGGATCGCAAAAGCAGAAATTACTCGTCTGCCGGAATGTCCGCAATTTGCTGCAAGCTGTACGCCGTTAACGGGTCAATCTCTTTTACGATTTCTTCAACCTGCTTAATCGCTTCTACAGACGTGCTGGCTTTGCGATAGCTCAAATAGATAGGGCGGTACCAATCTTCTACACCAGACACCTTGTGGAGCTGCCCGCTTGCAATAAACGGCTCTACCAGAGACGCTGGTAGGTATGCGCTGCCACCTTTCTCTAAAACGAAGTCTAACGCGATACGAGCGGTAGAAGTGCGAAGGTAAGGCGCTGGGATTTTCGGGTGACGTTCCGCGTGTTCTGAAGCGAAGCGCGTACCCCAATCAACGTAAACGTATTTCTTGTTAAACACCGTATCAAGAGAATCTTGTTCGGTAGACACCAGCACCAACACCACGTCAGCAACTTTTTTGCAGTTAAGCTCATCCGCTTTGATTTGATCGAAGGCGAAAGCCATATCGAGTGTACGTTCCAATAGGCTGCGGCTTAGCATCTCACGTCCCATGACTTCCGCCATAAAACCGTAACCACCAAACGAGTCCGTTACGACACTCAAACAGTTTTGCAGGTAAGCATCCCAAATGTTCGGCGTACCACCCATGGTGAGCTGTAACGCTTTGCCATCTTCGAGGGATAATTCGAGTTTGGCTTGCTGCAAAGTGGTGACCATCACCTCTGCATAGCCTATTAAACGCTCACCTGCGGAGGTCAACTTTATGTTATTTCGATCACGAATAAACAACTGCGTATCGAAATAACTTTCGAGTTGTTTGATGCGTGCGCTCACTGCGGCTTGAGTAATGTACAAGTTCTCAGCAGCTCGTCCGAAGTGACGAACCTTTGCCAGCTCTAAAAATGTTCGAAAGACCTTTACATCCATAAACCATCTCCTGGTCAATATAAAACCAGATTAACAACTAATTAAAATTTTGACGACAAAAAAGTTTTGTTTTTCTTTTGTTAGCTTTGCGCCTAATTTTCGCCGTAATTCATCACATTCATCAATAACGGTTACAGAGGCTGTTGATATGTCTGACACTGAATTTCGTCATGGCAAAAAACGTTTTTACGACAACGTAAAATTCCCACGCGGCTTTGCAAAGTCTGGCGATTTTACTCTTTCGGAAGAGGAAATCCTAACAATTTATGGGGATACTATGCTTGGCCTAGAGTCAGGCGAGTTGACACCTGAGAACAGCGAAGAGAAACACTTCGTAAAAGTTCTGGAAAACCCAGGCAAAGCGAAAACTAAGATCGAGCGCACTTGGTTAAAATACACACAATTAGCTCGTGGTCGCAAACGCTTCCACACGCTAAATGGTCGTAACAAACCAGAGGCGTCAGATGACTACGCAGAAGAGAGCCTAGCAGAAGACGATTAACCGACTCTGCCAAGCCTTAATGCTTGGTTAATCCTCAGAGTGTTTCATTCTGTGGAGTTGCAAAAATTTTTCTTTTCCAAAAGCCCAGAGGTGTTTCACCAAAGGGCTTTTTCATTTTTTAGCAAACCTATTTATCCGGCGAGCACTCACTTCGCCAACATGGCGACCTTCTTCAAGAAGCTGTCTTTAAGATGCTCTTGATCGTACTCCAACTGATAGGTGTTGTGGAAACCCACTTTAAGCTCCACGCCATTGCCTCTCAGAAACACGTTATAGCCGTCGTAATCAGAAAAGGCTTCTACCCCTTCATACATCTTGCCAAACTCGGTAGGCGTGCCGTTGTTCATCACACATTCGTATGCTTGCAACACTTTGGTTGCGTCTAAGTCGTTTTTCATTGCGATTCCCTCAGCAATAAACACACTTTAAGTATGGTTAAGGAAGAAACGCCGTGCCACACCATAGATTGCGTGAGATCATAACTTCGGCACTTTTCTTCTCTTTCTCCTACGCAACTCGGTTCAATTTGGCTCGCTCATTCAGCCAAAAAACTTTTTTTCAGTCATAAATTTTAAACGCTAATCAACTAGTCTAACGTCCTCTATATAAGAGGGTAATCGCAACAAGCAAACGTGAAAACTGTTGAGAAAAGCAACATTGGTTAAAGAAAAAGCAAAATTTTGACCTAAAACAATAGCAGATCGCCATTACTTATTTTATAATGCGAATTAATGTTTCAGGACATCTTAAATTCCAATAACTAGGGGCACAAAATGAGACTTATCCCGTTAGCTCAAGCAGCACAAGTAGGCAAGTGGGCAGCAGCACACATCGCTAAGCGCATCAACGACTTCAAACCAACTGCTGAGCGTCCGTTCGTTCTGGGTCTACCTACTGGTGGCACTCCTCTAGCAACTTACAAAGCATTGATCGAACTTTACCAAGCAGGTGAAGTGAGCTTCGAACACGTTGTGACTTTCAACATGGACGAGTACATCGGTATCCCTGCGGATCACCCAGAATCATACCGTTCATTCATGTACAACAACTTCTTCAACCACGTAAACATTCAAGAAGCGAACATCAACCTTCTTAACGGTAATGCGGAAGATCACGAAGCGGAATGCCAACGTTACGAAGACAAAATCAAGTCTTACGGCAAGATCAACCTATTCATGGGCGGCGTAGGTAACGACGGTCACATCGCATTCAACGAGCCAGCATCTTCTCTGTCTTCTCGCACTCGCATCAAGACACTAACTGAAGACACTCGTATCGCGAACTCTCGTTTCTTCGATGGCGACATCAACCAAGTTCCTAAATACGCACTAACTATCGGTGTTGGTACGCTACTAGACGCTCAAGAAGTAATGATCCTAGTAACTGGTCACAACAAAGCTCTTGCTCTACAAGCAGCAGTAGAAGGCAGCGTAAACCACCTATGGACGGTTTCTGCACTTCAACTACACCCTAAAGCAGTGATCGTTTGTGATGAGCCTTCACAACAAGAGCTTAAAGTGAAGACAGTTAAGTACTTCTCTGAGCTAGAAGCGGAAAACATCAAAGGTTTCTAATCCTTCGGGTAACAACCAAAGATAAACACTGAATACACAAAACCCGTGAGTCATCACGGGTTTTTTCGTTTTTAAAGACTGGAAGGTTTAGGAATTTAAACAACCACTAGCGAAGCGTTTAATAAGCTTGAATACCAAACTGGCGCAGACGTTTTGGCAATACCTCATCGAGCTTATCTAATTCGCTCGGTTCGACCTCAATGAGGTTGAAGTTATGCTGCTCGTAAACCGCACGAATCTTCTCTCGCTCCGCTTCTAACATCTCACCGGTGTCGCTACCCCAAAACTGCAAATAGACTTTGCCACCCGGAAGGTAGAAATCGCTTGTCACGTCTTGGTCGATCGGCAGCTGACGCTCATAAGCGTGTACTACTCCTGCCAAATACAGCCAGTTATCGATCAGCAGTTCTCCTTTAGAACGAACATAATGCCCATCTAAAGTGCGGTGCTTAGCTTCAAACTTCTGGCGAAAACTAGAAAACGACTTATCTGTGGAATGGGACTCGGCATCTTGACCTAAAAACTCAATCACAGACTGCTTGAGTCGCTTGTTACGCAGCACTACGTCGTGCCACACCACAAAGGTATTCTGCGACTCTTTATCGGTTCTCTGCTGCCCACCAGCGCGGATTCCGGCTTCGGTTAAGCTCCAACCTTCTTCGGATTTGCTGATCCAGCCTAATTCACTTAACAGCTGGTTCATGCGCTTGGCATTGAGCTTTAACTTCTCACCCAACTGGGTTGCACTGTAGGTTTTGCCAGACGTTGCCGCAAGCTCGATGTGCAAGTTGGTCGGCCAAACAATGAACTGCCCAAATTTAGGGTGATCGACATACTCACCGCCAAACTTGGCGCCCTCTTCGGTCAAAATCCATTTCTCGTCTTGGCGAACGATGTAGCCTGCGCGTTTCAGATCAGCAAACAGCAGCTTGGCTTCTATCTGACGCATTTTTGCCAGCGCCGACGTCGATATTTTTTCAGACACGTTTCATGCCTCCTGCTACTGTTTGAAATAAGGTAATGACTTGGATATTAACGCATTGATTTCATTGCTTGAAGTAAGAATAGTTGGGATTTTCTATCCACAACAAAAAAGGAGCACTTTGGCTCCCTTCTCTACATCGAATTGAATCGGCTTAATTATTCGCGAGTTTGGCAAACTTGCTGTAGGTACTGATTTTGCCGTTGATGTACTCGATACCGCTGTGCACATTGTTTTCGGTGTGACCAACAATTTGGTATTCGACGATGAATTCACCGCTGATGACTTTGATAAATAAGAAGCCGTCGCTAACCTTCCATAAACCCTGTAAACCGCGCTCGCTGAACAAGTCTTTTTCCACTAACGTGCCATTTGGTTTAAGCTCTAAAATCGACGAAAAACCGTCGACGTTCACTTTTACCCAAGGCTGTTGATGCACTTCGTAGCTGAGGATTTTGCGGCGTGTTTTCGCCCACTCACGCAGTTCTTGCTCTTGCGCTGGGGTGAGAATTGGCAGGTCTTCCATCTCCAATAGGGTGTGATGTTTTTCGTACCAGAAAAGTTGCAGATGGAGTAATTTCATTCAGATTAACGGGGTTTCATAACGACAAAGCGCAACTTTGCGCCAACCCTGATGGTAAGTCAACCAATGAAACGAAAGAGTGCAGTTTTCACGAGGGTTAAAAACTGCACGTTCCCACGATGGGAAAACGGTGCCCAATAACGAGCACCGGAGCATGTAAGTGTTTATACGGTTTAAAGAGAATTATGCGGCAAACAACCTTGGTAATTCCGCATGATCACACGCTTGATTTAAGCGCTGTTGGGCGGTTTGAATGTGCGCGCGCCAATGTTCATCTTGCGCCCACATCTCAATCACCAGCGGCACGACGCAGTCTGTCTCTTTGAGTGTGCGGAAGATGGCATCGAAGTTCACTTCACCATCGCCAATCACGAGATCGCGGAACTGACCTTTGTATTCCGGCGTCACACGATAGGTGTCTTTAAGGTGGATTTGGGTAATGTGCGGCTTACTCAATTTCAGCTCAGTACACACGTCATAGTTCCAACCCGAGATATTGCCTACGTCTGGATAAGCAGTGAAATACGGTGAATTCACTTCGCGATTGAGCACCTCGAACTTACTCAATGAATTGAGGTAATCGGTGTCCATGATTTCAACAGCAAGCATCACACCTGCGCGCTCTGCCAGTTTCGCCGCTTCCTTCATTCCTTCAATAAAGCGCAAATGCGTGGCACGGTTTGCTGGCTCGTAATACACATCGTAGCCAGCTAATTGAATGGTACGGACGCCAAGTTTGTACGCCAATGCGATCGCCTTTTCCATGTGCAGCACGGCTTGCTCGCGTATCTTCGGATCAGCCGAGCCAAACGGGAACTTGCGGTGCGCGCTCAAACACATCGACTGCAATGGCATGCCATAACGTTCGCACTGGTGACGCAGGGCGTAGATCGTCTCGTCGTCCCAATCTAAGCGGCTGCGGCGCTCGTCTGATTCATCCACCGAGATCTCAAGAAAGTCGAAGCCTAATTCTTTGGTCACACTGAGCTTTTCTTCCCAACTCAACTCGTTCGGCAACGCTTTCTCATACAAGCCAACACGATGACGTTGTAGGTTCTGATACATGTCGCCCCCTAGTTCCAGTAACGGTCGATTTGCGCTTTTAATGCTTCTGCGGTTTCTTGCCCTTTGTCGCCCGCCAATGCACGACCTGCGATAAAGGTTTTCGCTTTGATGCCTTCGAACAGGTAGATGTCTTCTGGCACGATACCGCCCGTGATAGAGAGCTCGATACCTAGCTCAGAGAGTTGACGCATCTTGTTGATGTCAGCATCTGTCCAGCCAATCCCTGCCAACTCTGCATCGCGAGAACGGTGGTAAATCGCTTGAGTGATACCGAGATCCACCCACGCTTGCGCATCTTCCATCGTCCAGTTGCCGTAGATTTCGATTTGGATTTCGCCACTAAATTCATCCGCCACTTTCTTACACGCTTCGATGGTCGCAATGTGCGCTGCGGCTGAGACCGTAATCCAGTCAGCGCCCGCTTCAAACGCCATGCGAGACAAAATTGCGCCACCATCGGTGGTTTTCATATCGCAAACCAGAATGTGGTCTGGATGGTTCTTACGTAGCGTCGAGACCGCATTCATCCCTTCTGCGAACGCGAGAATGGTGCCCACTTCAATCACATCAACATAGCTGTATACATTGCTTGCAACCGCCACGGCGTCAGTTAGGTTAGTTTGGTCTAGAGCGATTTGAATCATTGGTTTGGTCATGATGCTTATCCTTGAATTTTTTCACGTATCAGACGAGCTAAGCCGTCGTTATTGTTATCGGTTTCGCACACCAAACGGGCGCTTGAGCGTACCGTCTCGTCTGCGTTATTCATGGCAACGCCTAATCCGGCGTAACGGAGCATGGAAATATCATTGTGGTTATCGCCCACGGCAATGACATGATTCGGGTGATAACCCAACTCAGAAACGTATTCCGCCAGTCTTAAGCCTTTGCTGTTGCCTTTTGCTGCGAAGTCGATGCGATTCGACCACGAGCGTTCGCCGTTGAATTTCTCTTTCACCCATGGGTTTTCAATCAAGCGTTCTACCGAGCTTGGTAGGCCTTCCACCACGAATTTCCACACGAACTCGGTATTGCGCACTTCTTCGCTGAACGAGTCGATTTTGTAGATCTTCGGTTGAAGATGCTCTGGCGCGGTTTTCGCCCACTTTTCCAACGCTTCCATATAATGAATTGGGTTGTAGTTTGAGTACGTCATGGCATCGGTTACGTACATCACCATCTTGACCTGAAACTCCTTCGCCAAGGCGATGAACGTCAGCGCGTCTTCCTTATCAATGGAGTTGTGCTTGAGCACTCGATCATTGTGGTAGTCATAAACATAAGTGCCGTTGCAGCAGATGATAGGCGTGGTAAGACCCAACTCATCGTAATACGGACATGCCGCAGTGTGATGGCGTCCGGTGACAATCACCACGTGACACTTCTGCTGCGCTTCTTGAATCGCTTTTTTCACCTTTGGGTGAATGCTGTGGTCATCGGTGAGGACGGTTCCGTCTAAATCTAAAGCAAGCACTTTGTACATGTCGTTACCTCTGCCCGTAGTAGGCGTTTTCACCGTGCTTACGCAGGTAGTGTTTGTCTGAAAGCTCAGGCTGGATCTTGATGCCACTGTTGAGTGAACGTGTTGCTAATGCCATGGCAGAAATCTCTTCCAATACCACTGCGTTGTGCACGGCATCATCGGCGTTAGTGCCCCAAGAGAAAGGCGCATGCCCTGCTACAATCACGCTTGGCACTGCCATTGGATCGATGCGGCGTTGACGAAACTCTTCCACTATCACTAAGCCAGTGTTCTTCTCGTACTCTTCGGCAATTTCGCGTTGTGAGAGCTTGCGAGTACATGGAATGTCACCGTAGAAGTAGTCGGCATGAGTCGTGCCCAGCGCAGGAATATCAATCCCTGCTTGCGCCCAAATCGTTGCGCTGCGTGAGTGGGTGTGCACCACGCCGCCCACTTGTGGGAACGCTTTGTAGATCTCAATGTGGGTCGCGGTATCGCTGGATGGATTCATGTTGCCTTCCACCACATTGCCGTCTAAATCGACCACCACAATGTGCTCAGCGCGCATGCCATCGTATTCCACCCCCGACGGTTTAATCGCAATCACGCCGCGCTCGCGGTCAATCTCAGACACGTTGCCCCAAGTGAAGGTCACCAAGCCGTATTTCGGCAGTTTGAGGTTGGCTTCGAGCACACGTTGTTTCAGTTCGCTGTACATGATTTCTCCTTAGGCAGTAACAGCCAGAGCTTCATCAATCACGTTGAATACATCGGTTTTGCTGCGGCAACGGCGAAGCTTGTCTAAATCCACGCCCGTTTCACTGTCTTCATCATCCAACACTTGGGTCACTTCCATCAGACCTTCCATGTGCTCATCGGAAGAGCTGCCCGCTAGCGTGATTAGCACATCAACTGGCTCGTCTTCCCCTTCAAAGTAGATTGGCTCTTCTAGCGTAACCAGTGCGAAAGCAGTACGAATTACGCCGTTTTCTGGGCGTGCGTGTGGCAGTGCCAAGTTAGGCGCGATGCAGATGTAAGGACCTAACTCTTCCACGCTGCTGATGATGGCGTCGTGGTAAGAAGGCTGAATCGCACCAGAGGCAATCAACATGTCCGTACCAATCTTGATGGCTTCACGCCAATTCGACGCCTGCGCTTGCAGTTTGATTGAGTTGTTGTCGATCAGTGATTGTTTTAATCCCATTGTTCTATCTCCAGTTTGGGTGCCGTGACTTTGGCTTTCCGAAGTCCGGCACCGCTGTTGTTATCCGTTGTTTGTTATTGGTTTCTTATCTCTTCATTGAGAGAAGTATTTGGTCATGTTGTTTTATTTTGCTGGTACAAAGTTTTTATTGATGATGTCGAGTAGCTCGTCCCCGAAGGAGTTAGGGTTAAGCATGTTTTGCACCCCGAGTACAAACTTGCCTTCGCCTGGTTCCATCTCTGCAGACAGGTGCTTCGACGATACGATGATGTCTGTGCTCGCAAGCTTCGACTTGTAGTCCGACACTGCGCATGAGTCCATCACGTGAGGAATGCCTTTCTTCTCTAGGTATTTGCCGATCTTCATTTTCATCATCATCGATGAGCCTTGACCGTTACCACATACCGCTAGGATGCTGACTGGGCGCAGACCGTCACTCGCTTTGATTGCTTGCTCTACCGCTTCAATCACTTCTGGTTCTTCACTGATTTCTACTGTGCCTTGCGCGTCTTCTTCAGCACGTAGCTTGCGAGAAGCGAAGAACATGTAAACCAGAGACAGACCAACAAGAACGAAGAAGAACATTTTCGATGCAGACAGACCTTGCATGATTGGTGGGAATACAAGCGCCCAGTCCGCCATGCCCATCCAGCCGTTGAATTCTGTGCCGTGTTGGCTAAATAGGTGGATAGCCCAAGCAGAACCTAGTACCTCGATGATGCCCATCACGAAACAGATCTTCATCACCGCTTTCCAGCCACCGAAGTGGTTAGCAAATACGCCGATGGTCGCGTTAGAGAAGAACATTGGAATGAAGCCAGGGATGATCATGATTGGCGCATCGAATGCCAACATCGCCAGTACTGCAGCGAACTGACCCAGCGCACCCCACATGAAACCAAATACCATTGCGTTTGGAGAGAATGCGTAGATAGCCGCACAGTCAATCGCCAATACCGCATTTGGAATCACGCGCTCAGAGATGCCTTTGAACGCTTCAGACAGCTCAGCAACGAACATACGTACACCGGCAACAATCACCTGAATCGCCACAGCGAATTTCAGACCCGTTTCTAAGATGTAGATAGTCCAGTGTGTGGTGCCCGCCATTTCTTGAAGGTTATCAAGACCGAATGAAAGCAGAATAATGCCGAAGAACACCGTCATGACGATCGCCGTTGCTGCGATGCTGTCGTGGAAGATGTGTAGCCATTTAGGCAGTTCTAGGTGGTCAACGCTGTCGTTCTTATCACCCAGTTTTGGCGCGACTTTTGTTGCAATCCAAGACGCGACCTGTTGTTGGTGACCAATAGAGAAACCCGCCCCGCCGGTGACTTCTTCAGTTGGCTTGAACATGATGTTGGAGGAGATACCCCAGTACAGCGCCATTAACACCGCAGAGTAAATGATGGTTTCCCACATGCTTGCGCCAAGCACAAAGTAGAACACGGCAATCAGACCTGCTTGCTGGAACATGATGTGACCAGTCAGCATGATGGTGCGGATACCCGTGTAGCGGCGGAACAGTACCAAGAGGATGTTGATACCTAATGCTAATAGAACGGCGTAACCCACCCAAGAGTAGTTGTCGCCCATCGCTTCCATGGTAGACATCATGGAGGTGTAAGGGTCAATGACCGAGCCGGTTAGCCCGTGGTATTCGGAAAGTTTGGAGATCACAGGTTTGAAGCCAGCAACTAGGGTGCCCGCACCCACTTGAACCAGCATGAAACCCACGATCGTTTTGATGGAACCTTTAATGATGGTGGTGGCGTCTCTTCTCAGCAACCAATAGCCAATGCATGTTACCAAACCCAGCAGTAGTGGGGCTTTGGTCATAACTTGGCTGTAAAAAATATAGAAGATGTCGTACAAGAACTCCATATCTTTACCCCTAGAGTGTTTTTTATTTGTAATAGTATGTAGGTCAGAGTGATTCCATCTGATGTCGTAGAATCTACTCAGTTTTTGCTCACGAAATAAACTCTAACAATCAAAAGTAATCACGCAATGCTCATTTGTGATTATTTTGATATTTATCAATTTTGCCCTCCAAAAAACCCTACAAATGGTAAGTGGATCACACATGAAAATTAAATCATCAATAAATACAACAACTTATAAATTCTTGTGATGAGGTTCAGATTTTCATCAGTCTTGAATTTGACAATCAAGAGCGTGATTAATAGAATCAAAACAAATCACAAGTAATCACCAAATAATCACTAGATACACATTTCGGTGAATTTGAATCAAATAAGGTGATGGGTATGAATGAAGTACAAAGACACAATGGCATTCTGTCTTTACTAGAAGAAAATCAGACGATTAACGTCTCACACATTATTGAGAGCTTTAACGTCTCTCCAGCTACGGCTCGCCGTGATATATCTAAGCTGGATGAGCTAGGCAAACTACGCAAAGTACGCAACGGCGCAGAACGCGTCGAAGCAGAAAAGAAAAAATGGTCACCGCTGAACATCAACAGCACTGAGTATTTCGAAGAAAAATCCTTGATTGCGATGCAAGCCGCTGAGCTTTGTCAGCCTGGCGACAGCGTGGTCATTAACTGCGGTTCGACCGCTTTCCTACTTGGGCAGAAGTTGTGTGGGCAAGACGTGCAGATCGTCACCAACTACTTCCCATTGGCAAGCTACCTGATCAATGAAGACCATGACGATGTGATCATCATTGGCGGTCAATACAACCGTTCACAAAAACTGTTCTTAAATCCGGCGCCCAACTCGCTTGGCAGTTACGCAGGCAATTGGATGTTCACCTCGGGTAAAGGGTTAACCGAAGCCGGACTCTACAAAGCCGACATGTTAACTGCAGTGGCAGAGCAGCAAATGCTTGAGCAAATCGACAAGCTCGTCGTCGTGGTAGACAGCTCCAAAGTGGGTCACAGAACGGGCATGTTGTTCTGTCCTACCGAGAAAATCGACATTCTGATCACTGGCAAAAACGCCAACCCAGAGGTCATCAAAGCGATAGAAGCAAAAGGGACACAGGTCATTCTGGTCTAACGCGCCCTAGCCTCTTTCTCAAATAAATAAAAATAATTCAGCTCAGTGCCTTAACCACAAATTAAGGCGCTCGGCTCCCTACATCCCAAATTTAATAAAATTGTGAAACAAAAAGGTGTTGCTATGAGTAAAGTAAATGAAATCACTCGTGAATCTTGGATCCTAAATACATTCCCTGAGTGGGGAACCTGGTTAAACGAAGAGATCGAAAATACGGTGGTAGAACCAAATACATTCTCGATGTGGTGGCTAGGTTGTACAGGTATCTGGTTGAAGAGTGAGGGCAACACCAACATCTCTATCGACTTCTGGTGTGGTACGGGCAAAAAGACGCAAAAGAACGCCTTCATGAAGAACCAGCACCAAATGATGCGTATGGGCGGTGTCGAAGCGCTGCAACCAAACCTACGTACTGCTATCTTCCCGCTCGACCCATTTGCTATCAAAGAGATCGACGCTGTGATGGCATCCCATGACCATGCTGACCATATCGACGTGAACGTCGCGGCAGCGGTACTGCAAAACTGTGGTGAACACGTGAAGTTCATCGGTCCACAAGCATGTGTCGATTTATGGATGGGCTGGGGCGTGCCAGAAGAGCGTTGTGTTGTCGCGAAAGTGGGCGATGTGCTTGAGGTCGGCGACATGAAGATCCGCGTACTGGATTCATTCGACCGCACTGCACTTGTAACGCTGCCAGAGGGCACTTCGTCTTACGATAAAGAAATCCTCGACGGCATGGACAAACGCGCGGTGAACTACCTGATTGAAACTTCAGGTGGCTCGATTTACCACTCTGGTGACTCACACTACTCGAACTACTACGCCGCACACGGCAACGAATACCAAATCGACGTGGCACTGTTGTCATTCGGTGAAAACCCACGCGGCGTGACTGACAAGATGACGTCTTCTGACATCCTACGCGCAGCAGAATCGTTGAACTGTGATGTCGTGATGCCATTCCACCACGATATTTGGGCGAACTTTCAAAACGACCCACGCGAAATCGAAGTGTTGTGGAACATGAAGAAAGACCGTCTGCAATACAAGTTCTCACCGTTCTTCTGGCAAGTCGGGGGCAAATACACCTTCCCAACCGATAAAGGTCGCATGCACTACCAACACTTCCGTGGCTTTAGCGACATCTTCAAAAACGAACCAGAACTGCCATACAAAGCGTTCTTGTAGCTCCGTCGCAACGTCCGTCTGGCAGGAATAAAAAAAGCCCGTCGCGATGATGGATGCGACGGGCAATTAGCTAGAGTCTTATAAGGAGAAAAGGAAATTACTGATAATAAATGTCCGACGATTTCGCATCAGTAACGTCCTCAACAAACCGAATATTAGTCATTGATAAATTTAAAGGACATGGCTCATTCCAGTAATCTAAATTGTTGATGCCTATTGCTCTAAGCCAATCAAAAAAGCCAGTCTCTCGGGACTGGCTTTTGTTTTATGGAGCGAGGTTGGTTACTTAATAAAAGAAATACAGCCTTGCAGAATCACTAGGTTGACGATGTCGATAAAGAACGCGCCAACGATAGGCACCACCATAAAGGCTTGTGGTGATGGACCGAAGCGGTTAACGATAGAGCCCATGTTCATGACTGCGGTTGGGGTAGCGCCCAGACCAAAGCCACAGTGACCACTTGCGATGACTGCGGCATCGTAGTTGCTGCCCATCACGCGGAACGTTACGTAGTAAGCAAAAACCGCAAGAATCACCGATTGCACTGCCAGAATGATGAGGAACGGGATTGCTAAGTCGAAGATGTTCCACAATTTTAGGCTCATTAGCGCCATAGCTAGGAACAAAGACAGCGAAACCGTACCAAGAATATCGACCGTCTCAACATCCACTTTGCGAACTTTGGTCACTTCCATGATGTTGGTGATCACCACACCGATAAACAGCGCGTAAACAAAGTCCGGAATCATCAACCATTTGATGCCAAAGCTGCTCACCCAACCTTCTAAGTAGCCAGCACCAGTGACACACAGCAGGATAATCGATAAACTCTCGACCACTTTCTTTGCTGTCACGCGGTCTTCTTCGTGCTCGTTGTAGGTCACCAACTCAGGGAAACGCTCGTGAGTCTGGTTGGTGCGCCCGTATTCAGATTCAAGGTTGTGCTTATCAATTAAGCGCTGCGCTACTGGGCTGCCGATGATGCCACCAATCACCAAACCAAAGGTAGCGGATGCCATTGCCACTTCTAAAACGTTGTGCAAGCCGTACATGTCTTGGAAGGTTTGCGACCATGCTGCGCCCGTACCGTGACCGCCCGATAGTGTTATAGAACCGGCAATCAAGCCCATTAGCGGGTCTAAGCCGAGCGCGGTTGCCAAAGAGACACCGACCGCGTTTTGGATAAGAATGTACACCGATGCCACGGCTAAGAAGATAAACACCTTAGCGCCGCCTTTGATCAACTGGGTGTAGTTCGCCGCTAAGCCAACGGTGGCGAAAAACATCAACATGAAAGTGTTTTGCAGCGGTAAATCGAAAACTAAATCCACGCCATTGAAGTGCATCGCGGTGATCGCACATGCGACAATCAAACCACCCACGATTGGCTCGGGAATATTGAATTTCTTTAAGATCGGTAATTTAGCGTTAACGAATTGTCCCAAGAACAACACACAAATAGCGACGAGAAACGACTCTTGTGGACCGACAGAAATGACCTGATTCATAAAACCTCTTTGCCTCCTTTTTCTCATCCTTTGAGTAACAACTCGCAGGTTGAGCGGTATTTAGGCAGGTCAGAGTGCCTACTGAACGTGTGGTTTTCTAGGGTCCAAACCCACTAAATTCTCATTAAATAAGAAAGCAATAGCTCGGATATTTACCCAATTCTCATTCAATGAAAAAACATACTTTTTCACCAAGTTTTGTGGCGCAATTTTCTCGTTTTTTTGGATCTTCTCAACTTATGAGAAGTGAACAATTTTTTACCAGTTTTTGAAGGCAAAAACGTATGCGATTGCGTGCAAATTTTGCGTGAAAGTCTGGTGCAAACTTTGTCGAATTTTCATCGACAAAAGTGATTGAGAAAACAGCGCAAGAAGATTGGCGCTTTCTATCCCATCGCCAAGGTGTTATACATATATATAACACCAATTCAGCCAAGGAAACCAATCATGACGCATTGGCATGATCGCCAACCGATTTTCCGTCAGTTGGCTGACCAGATCACACAGCAAATATTGCAAGGTATCTGGCAAGAGGGCGAAGCTTTGCCTTCGGTACGCAGTGTCTCTGCGGATATGAAGATCAACCACCTGACGGTCATGAAGGGCTATCAGCTATTGGTTGATGAAGGATTGGTTGAGAAGAAACGTGGGCAAGGCATGTTTGTCGCCCAAGGTGCAAAAAAACAGCTGCTTGCTGATGAAAAAGCCCGTTTCCTTGAACAACAAATTCCGCAGATCGCCGACACACTACAACGTCTGGATATGTCTCTTGATGAATTTATCCAACAAATCCAAACACATATTGAAGGTGACCAATGAGCGCATTAGTCAGTGTAAAACACGTCTCCAAGCAATATCGTCAGCAGGGTGAAGCGCTGCATGACGTGAGCTTTGATCTACAAGCGGGTCAGGTGCTTGGCTTGCTAGGTCATAACGGTGCGGGTAAATCGACTCTCATTAACGCCCTACTCGGTGCACACGAATATCAGGGCACCATTCGCATCAACGGCTTTGAGCCAATCATGCAACGCGACAAAATCATGCAGAGCTTGTCTTACATCTCGGATGTGAACGTTCTGCCAAACTGGATGACGGTTGCTCAGCTGCTTGATTACACCGAGGGCGTGCACCCAGGTTTTAATCGCAGCAAAGCCGATAGCATGCTTCGTCAAACCGACATCAAGCCGCGTGCACGCATCAAATCCCTATCGAAGGGCATGAAGGTGCAATTGCACTTGGCCGTCGTCATCGCGACCAATACGCAGATTCTGATTCTGGACGAGCCAACGCTTGGCTTGGATTTGGTTTATCGCGATACCTTCTACCGTCACTTGCTGGAATGGTTCCACGATGGCAAGCGTGTGCTGATCATAGCGAGCCATGAAGTATCGGAAATCGAACACCTACTGACGGACGTGCTGATTCTTAAACACGGTCGACCTGTTCTGAAAACCTCAATGGACAGCATCAGCGAAGATTACTTCATTCTCGATGCCAGTGATGAGCATCGCGCACAAATCGAAGCGCTGAAACCACTGTCATCGCAAAAGGGCTTAGGCACGACTAAATGGTTGTTGTCATCACAAGACGCAGGACAAGTTGCAGGTCTGGGTAATGTGTATGGCGTCAAGCTTGCGGATCTGTTCTTGGCATTGCAGAAGGAGGCAGCATAATGAAATCGATTATCGCGATGTTGCGTAAAGAATGGCTAGAGAACCCGTTGGTTACACGCGTGCCATTATTTATGTTTGCCTGTGGCGTGCTGCTGTTTGTCAGCTTGATGAGTAGCTCGACACTGCAACACAATATGTTCTTCCAAATGAGCCTTGGTGGTGATGTCAGTGACATCCACAAAGAACTCGGCGATGACGTCAACATGCTGATCACCGGTGGCATTGGTTTGTTGTCTATCCTGCTTGGCACTCAATACTTCCCAAGAACGCTGCGTAAAGAGCGCTCAGAGGGCAGTATCATGTTTTGGCGCAGTATGCCTGTCAGTGACGTGAAAAACCATCTGATGAAGCTGACGTTTGGTTTATTGGTGATTCCACTGGTGTGTTCGGTATTGGTTTTCGCTGCGGACTTTATGCTGTGGATGTTGAATGTTTCAACCGACCACCAGCTGGCGTTATTGTATCGCCAAGCATCATTGGGCTTCGTGCTGCTGAACTGGATTGAATTCTTGCTTCGAATGGTGGTGGCAGGCGTGTTGTTATTGCCGCTCGCACTAACCGCAATGGCTATCTCACAGAAAGTGAACTCACCACTGTTGGTGATCTTGATTGGTATTTACGCACTGCGTTGGATGCCGATTGCGATGTTCAACTTCTATGGTCTGGATGATTTCTTCTCAGCGATTTTCTATCTACCACTGCACGCGATTCTTGCGCCAAACCCGTTCAGCGCGATTCCAGATGCAGGTTGGATGAATGTCGGTATTTACGCCTTCATCGGTGTGCTTGCTTGGACGGCTAGCATCAAATTTAGCCGCACCGTGAACTAGCAAACACAGGCAAAACAAACCCAACAAAAGCGAGGTACTGTCCTCGCTTTTTTATTTCCGCGCCCAAGCAGCATTTGTGCTAAACCACTTTGACTAAACTAGGCAGCAGAGCGTCGATGTTTTTCACTTCATCGAACTGAGCCAACTTTCGCTTTATCTGTTCTGCTGGCAGCGCTTGTGCTCTTGCGATATAGCGGTTTTTCAACAGACACGCCACTTGGTCCCACTGTTGTATATGCGCATGGGCCATCAGCAGGTATTGTGAAATGACATCTTGCTACGCGTGACTTCCCCCCAGCTTGCTGTGCAAATCTCTCACCTGGTTAATCAACTCAATGCAATGACGGTAGTTCGAACTGTGGTACGCCTTGATGGCCTGCATCAACTTGCTGCCTGTCATAAACTCCACTTCCTGAGTTTGTAGTGGCGAACTGATAATTTGCGTTATATTGGCATCTAACTGGTCATGATGATCGGTTTTCGCTAACACCATGGCATTGTGAATTTCAGTAAACATGATAGTGCTGTCGGCAGAAATCTCTAGTGCTCCGGCACTCAATCGATGCCAACGTTCTCCAACATCAGCCCCCATGAATTCCAAGCGAGCCAATAACGAAGCTGCGTTTTGGATATCAAGGTATATCGAAGACTCTGCAGGGTAGATGTGCTGATCAAACAAAGCCAAGGCACCATCAATATTGCCTTGCTCAAGATGGAACAACGCAAGGTGCCACCAAAGATGGCCGCGAAACGCATTGTGATTTGAAAACGTATTCGTATGACCTTGTAAGAACTCAATGCCCTCTTTCGCCTCGCCTTGCATCTCAAAAATATGAGCCATCGTATGCTTAGCGATTAGATCTTGGTGGTTCAACCCTAACGTCTGGCGCGCAAACGCTTCTGCCAACTCATATTCCCCCGCCTCTTCGAGTGCAAAGGCATGAGCGGCGGCAAACATCCAATATCCTGGTGTCTGCTCATCCCAGTAGGGTAAAACTTGCAAAGAAACTTGCAGTGCCCGTTGCTTTTGGCCAAACCAAAATGTTTGCCCTGTAAATTGGCGGTAGGCAATGATATCCAAAGGCCAAAGACTCAGAATATGTTGCCACGTGTCCAGAGCCCCCTTCAAGTTGCTTTGGCTCCACTGTTTCAATGCATGCATGTGCAGCGCTTCACGCTTGGTGGCCGATTGCGCGAACTGATCCAACTGCGTAACCATTTTAGCCACGATGGGTAAAGTAGAACGACGCCCATCACTCGCATGGCTGTACGCCTTAAAAATCCATCCCATCATAAAGTCCGGATAGAGCAGTAGCAGTTGATCGAGATCGCTCATTGCACTGGGAAGAAAGGTCAACGTATCTTCGAGAATCCGTTCAAATTGTTCTGCCCCTGCAGCATCAATGCCGTTCATCTCTAGCGTTCTTTTGTCTTTAACCATTACATACCTACTAGTAGATAGTTATTGAATTTAAAATAATACCCGCACTTATCGCGGGCAGTATTATGAAAATATTAGCGTTTAAGGAGTGCGAGACAACTCGCCTTCACGCTGCGAATGTAATCGGCATCTTTAAACTGAGAAAGTAACATACTGCCTTCCAGCGCAACAAAGATTAGCCTTGCAACTTGGGCTGATTCCACTCGTAAGTCGAACTCTCCGTTCTCTACACCCTGATCAATGATTTTTTGTAGCCATTGCTCATTCGTTTGCACAAAACGCGACAGCAGCCCTTCTAGGCCATCTGCCAAAGAGTAAAAGTCAGAAGCGTACATACCACACAAACACAACTTATCTTGCTCGCGTACGCCAATAAAAATATCAGCCAACGCTTCAATTTTTTCCTCAGCACTGCTTGGTTGGCTCTCGATCTGAATTAACGCCGCTTCGTAGTTTGCGAGATAGCGCTCAAACACCGCTTCAGCCAAGTCTTGCTTGGTTTTAAAATGGTAATGAATACTCGCGGTCTTAATACCCAGCTCATTTTGGATGTCGCGAAAGCTAAAACCATTAAAACCTCGGCTTTGTATGTAGCTTTCAGCAAGGTCGGCAATCTTTGCAGCCGTCGGGCTAAGTTCTTTCATGTGGCTTCCACCTTAAACATTTTTGCAAAAGATAGCATGCCCTCACAAACCTGTCTACCTACTGATAGGTATTGTTTGTTTTTCAAAAAAGACTTAACCTACCTATCAATAGATAACCAGCGTTAAAGGCAAACAATGAAATACGATTTTATTATTATCGGAGGCGGTTTGAGCGGTCTCTACACCGCAGCGTACCTAGAAAAAGCGGGGCATAACTACTTGCTACTTGAGGCGAGAAGCAGACTCGGCGGTCGAATTCTTTCTTCTGCGAGCTTGGCAGCAAACAGTCAACACGACCAATTTGACCTCGGCCCATCTTGGTTTTGGCCCAAGATGAATCATCGCGTCATGAGGCTTGTCGACAACTTATCGCTTCCCATCGTAGAACAGTATGAAACTGGCGATATGTTAATCGAACAAGCCGGGCAGGCTGGTATTCGTCAAGTGTCGAATCAATTCTTTTCTTCTCCTCAATCCATGAGAGTATCGGGTGGCATAGCGCAATTGGTGGCAGGAGTAGCAAAGTTACTCAGCCCAGAAAACATCAAATATGAACATCAAGTACACGCAGTAAGCCATAATGAAGCTCAAGGTTATAGCGTCGATGTCATCCACCAAGCAGAGCAGCTGACTTTAGAGAGTGAGAACATCATCTTTGCGCTCCCTCATCGTTTGATTGCCAATAACATCCGCTTTACGCCAACCCTTCCAGAAACGGCGTTTAACGCGCTGGACAAAACGCCCACATGGATGGCCGCTCACGCGAAATTCTTCGCCATTTATGACCGACCTTTCTGGCGAGCAAACGGATTGTCCGGTTACGCAAACAGTCAAGTTGGTCCATTGGTGGAAATTCATGACGCCAGTGCTGAAAATGGCCATGCCGCCCTGTTCGGTTTTATCGGTTACGATGCTCAAGCTCGCGCACAGCTAGGCGCCACCGAACTGAAAACCATGGCAGTTGAGCAACTAGCGAGACTCTTTGGCCCCGAGGCGTATAACGTCACTGAAGTAAAGCTGCTCGACTGGTCGAAAGAGGCATACACGGCGGTTGAAAAGGATCACACCATGCCAACTCATCACCCGCGTTATGGGCTCAACGCATCACTGGAGCAATTAAGCCAACAGGGCATGTACTTTGCGGGAACGGAATCAGCACAAGAGTTCGGTGGATTTATTGAGGGCGCGTTAGAAGCAGCAGAGAGTGTTATTGAAAAGCTTGCCGCTCGTTAAATTGCTCTATCCATTCATTTATGGGGAGGTTGTTGCTCCCCGTAACCCACTCGTCCCTTAGTTCTACTTCTACTTCTACTTCTACTTCTACTTCTAAAAAATATTGTGATAGTACTTCTGGCGGGTTAAGTCCATAATCCCACGATCAACGAGCATCAAGCTCTTATCTTGAAACCATTAAGTAGAACAACAGCAATGACAGCACAGTCAACGGTCATTCTTGGACTGTATAACCCGAAAGATCCAACCAATGTGGGAGCGGTAATGCGCGCAGCAGGTTGTTATGACGCCACACAAGTTCGTTATAACGGTACTCGCTATAATCGTGCGGTAAAATTCCGAACCGACACGAAGAACATGCACGAACGTATCAATTTGATCGAAATGGACGATCTCACCGCTCACCTTGCTGAAGACGTGAAAGTGGTGTGTGTTGAGTTGGCAGTTGGCGCTACGGCGTTGCCTCTTTTTACTCACCCAGAAAACGCGGTGTATGTCTTTGGCCCAGAAGATGGCTCACTGCCGCAAGAGGTTGTCGATAAGGCTGACCACGTAGTGTATGTTCCCACCAATGGCTGCATGAACTTGGCGGCAACGGTCAATGTTGTCTTGTATGATCGTTTGGCTAAAAATCTGGGCACGATTGACGACCATCAACAAGTGATTACCAACCGAGACAACAAAAATCGATTGAAGGTCAAAGACTGCGTATCAGCGCAATAATTTGTGCTCGGTACTGCTTAATAAAAAAAGAGCCTATATCGAAATATAGGCTCAAAGCAGTGAAAAAGTGTGCGTGATTTTGATTAATATTTTAGTTATGCAACGATGGCTGAAACTTTGACCGCATCGCTAATGGTGCGATAGTTTGGAGAGAACTGCTGTACGCTCGCAATGACTTCGTCATAATCAGCCTGAGTCCCCTCACCTTTTACTTCAAATTGAAATTGGATTTCATCAAAGCCAACCGGCGCTTCTTCGGTCACATTTAGGAAGCCACGTAAATCCAGGGCACCTTTGATGGTTAGTTTCACAGCGTCTAGCTTGATACCACGAGCACTCGCACCCGCAACAAAACCCACCATCATGCAACCAGCCATACCGCCCAATAGGTAATCTTGAGGTGTTGGGTATGCATTGTTGCCCAATAGCTCTTCTGGCTCACCAACTTCAAAGCTGAATTCTTTGACGATTTCTTTTCCGCCAACCTTTTGATTCAAAGTACGGATTTCACTGTGAACACCGCCTTTCCATTCAGCAACAATGCCGTATTCAGAGATCGCCTGCGTTGCGTCTTCAGTGATCACTTGAGTGTAAGCCGCTAGGTCATCGAGTTTAATGCCGTTTAGTGGTGAGTTCTCCATGATATGTCCTTGTTATTATTTGATGTCGTGTTTACTACTGAATTTTTAATTGGGGCCTTTAGGGATGGAGTGAAAGGCCCCAATTCGCACGTTTAGTGATGTTAGTTAACCTGAGATCGGTTTAAGCCATCGCCATCAGCCCAGACTTTTCAGCATTGGTGATGTTGAGTGATGGCTTCTCT
>NZ_JAPHPY010000041.1:0-54932 GCF_026241575.1 Vibrio sp. Sgm 5 | reverse complement strand
GATTTTGTTCGGCTCAACGAATACTGACTTCAAAACTCATCCTTACTCGAAAGTAAGAAGTAATTTTAAAGCTATTACCATTCCAACAGAATGGTAATGAATTGACTGTGCCAAGTCCGAAGACTTGATTGGTCACTCAGTTCATTGAAACCTAATTTGATACCGAGGTATCTAATTGGATTATCATCAACGAGTGCCCACACAGATTGATAGGTTCTTATTTTTAAAGAGCTTTTCTAACATTTTCAGCAACTTAGTTGCTCGTCGTTAGGGGTGCGTATCTTACTTCACACCGTGAGAGAGTCAAGCATTTTTTTCAAATTCTTTTTTCTCTCTTCCCGACTCGCTGTGTGACTTTCGTCTCACTCCGTGTCGGTGGATGCGCAGTATAGGGAATTCAGAAATGAGCGCAACCCCTTTTTTTAAAAAAACAATTCAAGCGCTCACTTATCCATCAAATGCGTTATATCTGCATATTTCTTCGTCACATTTGAGACATATCACAGCAATTGGTTGGAAAAACACCAACCATATACGTAAGATCCATGTGTCTACTTTGTTAATAGACAGACAATTTCTTTATCATCTATATGTAGTAATCAAAATGACGTCTAAAAAAAATCTGACCTTGTGTGCTGGGTTAGCGGTTATCGGGGGAGTTATCTTCTCTCAATTACCGGTTCCACCAGCCTTGAGCTTTGTTATTGGTGTTGTCGCTACTGCTTTTCTGTTTTCACTTTCTAGCAAGACACCTGTTATTCAACCTTCTGATTCCGATCCTTCGACCAAAACGCTGTATGTCGGCAACTTGCCTTATAAAGCAAATGAGAGTCACGTTCGTGATTTGTTTGCGGAGTATGGGCAGGTTTATGCGGTGCGCTTAATGAAAGACAAACGCACCGGTAAAAGAAGAGGGTTTGGTTTTGTCGTGATGGCCGCGGCTGATGCCAAACCTGCTATCGCGAAACTCAATGAAAAGGAATATATGGAGCGAACTCTGAAAGTTCGAATTGCTAACGACCCTAAACATCCGGATGGCGGTAAACTTGAACAGGATTAAAACCTAGTTCTGCCAGACAGATATTCAGTGCATCTTCTTGCCAAGGAGGTGCACTGGCATAAATTTTCTTGCTCCCTTCCTCTTTACTCTCTTGCTTCATATCACTCATGAGTAACGCTTTTACTCGACGAGCAATCGCTTCACCAGAATCAACTAGCGTGACTTCTCCACCTAACGCTTGATTGATTTCATCTTTAATCAAAGGAAAGTGAGTACAGCCAAGTACTGCAACATCCACTTTATTGCGTAGCGGTAGAAGAATGCTTTCGAGTTCTACTAAAGAGATACTTTCCCCGCGCAGCTTTTCTTCCGCCATATCCACTAAGCGAGTAGAACCTAACAATTCAACAGGTTTTCCTTGAGCAAAATCACGAATCAGCTCATGAGTATACTGACGAGTGACGGTCGCTGGCGTAGCAATGAGCCCGACACCTAGAGAGGCAAGTAAAGAAGCAGGCTTTATTGCTGGGACCACTCCAACCACTGGAATGGATAGATTAGCGCGCAAGGAAGGCAGCACAATGGTACTTGCCGTATTGCACGCAATAACCACGATATCGGCTTGATGCTCTTCCACCAATGCCGCCACTAGCTGATTGACACGAGTGATCAGTACATCTTGATCGAGCTCGCCATATGGATAAGCTTCGTTGTCGAATAGATACAAGTAATCCATGTGTGGAAGAAGTCGGTGGATTTCTTGAAAGACAGATAGCCCTCCAACACCGGAGTCAAACACTAGGACTTTTTTCTTACTTGATGCTCGCACGAGTCTTACCTGCAAATTAGAGACTCGGCGATCATACTGGTTAGATTTGTTTTGGCAATGCTTTGGCTTGGTATCTTTGATGGCTGAATCGCTCCCCTATTTCCACTTCAAGCTTAGTCAATTCTATATGTCCTTGAAATGATGGCGTTGATGTCACCAATGTATGGAATTCACCATTTTCTCCGCAGGGGTCAATATGACCGGGTAATGACTCAATCAGCGCTTTGTCATACCAACGTCCACACCACTCCGACGGTAATACTTCTCCATCGGTGGTGATTAGCATGGTTTGAATACCACGCTCGACAATTTCAAATGCCAATGCCTTGCTCTCTTCCCCCAGTAATGGGAATACACATTCCCAACCGGCAGGCTCAATATAGCTACGTCGATAATCTGCTATACCATTGCAGAACATATCACCAAACGCGACAGCTTCTACATTCAGCCCACTATTTTCCAATGCATGAACGATGGTCGATTGATAAATGTCGTTACTCGGGAAGACTTCGGGCAGCTCGATGGTAATGAGCGAAAGACCAAGTAAGTCCGCCTGCATTTGCACAACCTCAAGTGGCGTTGCTTGGAAAGGTACTTCTTTATCAACATAAGTTGTGTACAAGCCAACCACCTGATAATGCGGATTTTCGTTTAGACGCTCTAACGTTAACGTGGAGTCTTTACCACTCGACCAGCTAATCACAACACGTTTTGCCTTTGTCATTTACTTGCCTCGTTACCGATTTACACCAGCTTCTTTGTTCACAATAAGAAAGACCGCCGATGTGGCGGTCTTGTTGGATTCGATTAGAAGCGGTAGTCCGCCGAGACAAAGTACTGACGCCTCGGCGTCGCGTAACCTGAGTACATCTCGTAATCTTTATCGAAGGCATTACTTAGCTTCGCATTAACATCCCAGTTTTGGTTCACCGCGTAAGAAGCGGTGAAGTTCCATAGGCTGTAACTCGATAATCTTGTACTGCCATTAAAACGTTCACCTTGGTAAAGGTACTGTGAGCCCAATGTCCATTGGTCAAACGTCGCGTAAGCATTCCACTTAGCACCACGCTTGGCGCGGTATGCCAGTTGAGTATCTTCTGCACCAGATTTATCGACTGGATCTTTGTAATCTAAGTAAAACTCATGAGAAACGATATCTGTATCGAATTTCACCTCTAGTTCTACACCTTTGATTTCTGCTTCGCCGACATTTTGCATGCCCGCACCTTCCCAAATTAGCATGTTCTCAATTTGGTTGTAGTAACCCGTTACCGTCCAATCAAGGATCGATACAGCTCCCGATAGTGACAGCTCGGTATTTTCTGATTCTTCAGGTTTTAGATTTGGCATTTCGTAGCCTGGATAATACAAATCAACAAAGCTCGGAGCTCGGAAAGCTGTACCGTGGCTTAGCGTTAATTCATAACCTTGATAAAACTTCCAACCCGCAGCAGTTTGCCAAGTGGTGTTGTTGCCAAATTGGTTGTTTTCATCGTTACGTACGCTCGCTTCTAACGTCCATACGTCATACGCATATTGAGCAATTGCGCTAGCACCAAAATTGGTTCTTGGGTTCTTTTCTGGGTCGTAATCTTTAGCAGGTCCCCAATCACTTGGGGCAATATAACCCTTGGTTAGCTTTTCTGTGCGGTAGTCCAAACCACCACCAACGCTCAGCTCTTCGTTTACGCTGTACGAGTTCAACCAAATCGCATTGAACTGCTCAATAGCAACGTGATCGCCGGTTGATTTGCTTTGACCTGATTTATGGTCATAGTTGTCTTGCTGGCCGTAAGCCAATTTCAACTCAGATGAGTACACGTCTTTGTTGTATTCCAACGACAGATCGGCGCCGACATACTCAACTTCACCGGTTTTCTTCTCGTGTTTATCAACGGTGCCCCATGCTGGGTTTCCATAACTACTGTTGTCGTAGTCATACTCATTATTGTAAGCACTCAGACCAACGTAGCCTGATAAGTTATCAGAGAAGTTTTGTTGGTAGCCTAGTTTTAGGTTGAGCGTTTCAAAGCCGTGCTCATCGCCATCATTCACACCTGGCAACGGCTTCACATTGAAACCATCGGTTTTCTCGTAGCCTAATACGCCCTTAAAGTGTTTACCTTCACCGACTGGCTTAGAGACAACAAACGTTCCTTTTTTATGATTGTCCGAACCATAACCAGCGGACACACGACTTGCATCACTATCAATGTTTGCACGAGTAATAATGTTGATGACGCCAGAAATCGCTTCTGATCCGTAAATAGAAGCACGTGCACCACGAATGTAGTCGATACGTTCTATAGAGTTGATTGGAAATTGATTAAAATCGACGCCGCCCATTATCGCGCGTGGCATGCGCACACCATCAACTAAAACAAGAACTTGGGATGAACTACCACCTCGCACATAAATAGAGGCAGATTGACCACGTCCACCGTACTGAGCAACTTCAACACTCGGTAGTGTACGGAACACATCAAACAGACTGTTTGCTTGCAGGCGCTCAATATCTTCTTTAGTTACCGTAACGGTTTGTGCGAGAACCGCACCATCAATTTGCTGGAATCGGTTTGCGGTAACCACAACCGTTTCGTCTGCAGAGGCTTCTTGGGCCTGTAAATAAAAGGTAGGTGAAAGCAGCGATGCACACGTGATCGCAAGAAACGTTTTTCTCATTGTATTGTCCTAATTCGCGTAATTCCTACCGAGCCCTACTCGTTTTAAGTAGTCCAGTGCTGTGGCTCAGTTGCTGGCAGGTATTCGGACTCAAGAGCATGGCAGTACCACCTAATTGCTCGACTTCCCACATAAACTAATGCAGTGTCTTGATGAGCGTTCGTTCTCTTTTACCGCTGCGCGTCAGTTCTGGATTCTCACCAGATTCCCATTTCAGCCATCTAGATTGCTAGATAGCACCAGCTTGGGGCAAATACTATTAAGCTATTGATTATTTGTCCAGCCAATATTAGCCCTAACAATTGTAACGTTTTGGTTCATTTGCGTATCAACTGACACAGAACACACTATCTTTAAACCAAATAGAGTACAAAACTGGACATACTGTTGAGATTGAATAAAATCTGCGCTCTAAAATTGAATGCACCATAAAAGGTAAGATCATGGCTACTCTTGATGTAAATCCACAACGCTACCAAGAACAACTGGCTGAAAAAGTCGAACGTCTCACGGATATGTTCGCGCCATACAACGTGCCAGAGCTGGAAGTGTTTGAATCACCAGAGCAGCATTACCGTATGCGTGCTGAGTTTCGTGTTTGGCATGAAGGTGAAGACCTGTACTACATCATGTTCGATCAGGAAACTCGTGAGAAATATCGAGTAGACCAATTCCCAGCAGCTAGCCGTCTGATCAACGATCTAATGCCACTCTTAGTGGATGCGATGAAAGACAATGAATCCTTGCGTCGCAAGCTGTTCCAAGTGGATTTTCTATCGACCTTAAGTGGCGAGATTCTGGTTTCACTGCTTTACCATCGCCAACTTGATGAAGAGTGGATTGAAAACGCAAAAGCACTTAAGCAACGTTTAAATGATGAAGGCTTCAACCTAAACATCATTGGTCGTGCTCGTAAGATGAAGATTGTCTTAGACCGCGACTACGTGATCGAAAAGCTGGACGTAAACGGTCAAAGCTACATTTACCAGCAGGTTGAAAATAGCTTCACACAGCCAAACGGCAAAGTAGCAGAGAAGATGCTGGAATGGGCGGTCGACTGCACTCAAGAAAGCACAGGCGACTTACTAGAGCTTTACTGTGGTAACGGTAACTTCTCTCTGGCGCTGGCACAAAACTTCGACCGCGTTCTTGCAACTGAATTGGCGAAGCCATCTGTGGTTTCTGCGCAATACAACATCGCAGCAAATGAGATTGATAACGTACAAATCCTACGTCTATCAGCAGAAGAATTTACTCAAGCAATCGAAGGTAAACGTGAATTCCGCCGCCTACAAGATGCAGGAGTGGATCTAAAGAGCTACAACTGCAACACGATTTTTGTCGATCCACCACGCTCAGGTATGGATGTCGACACTTGTAAGATGGTGCAAGGTTACGAGCGCATCATGTACATCTCTTGTAATCCTGATACTTTGAAAGAGAACTTGGACATTCTATGTGAAACGCACAACGTGACTCGTTTTGCTCTGTTTGACCAGTTCCCTTACACACACCATATGGAAGCGGGCGTTTTACTAGAACGTAAAGCGTAATCCACCAGCGTCAAATACAAAAAAAGCGAGCTCATTGGCTCGCTTTTTATTGAATTTGTTTTGCTTATTCAGCAGAAGCTTTCTTCTCCATAAAGCCCAGCTTTTTACCAACCCAAGCCAACAGAATCATTGAAACTAGAATCGCGAAGAAGTTAGAGCCGGCTTCTGGGTATTGTGCTTTGATGAAAGCAGAGTGGCCAAATGCACC
The DNA here is from genome assembly GCF_026241575.1 of Vibrio sp. Sgm 5. Classification (NCBI taxonomy): domain Bacteria; kingdom Pseudomonadati; phylum Pseudomonadota; class Gammaproteobacteria; order Vibrionales; family Vibrionaceae; genus Vibrio; species Vibrio sp. Sgm 5. Next base: position 48,660 of record NZ_JAPHPY010000041.1, on the reverse strand, counting down.
AACAAAGAAACACGCCAAACCAACTAGCGGGATATCTTCTGATACAGGGTTGTTAAGGTATTCTTGGTAAAGGGCCTGTACTGCTAGCACGAGTGCAATCAAAGGGAAGATTGAGAAAGATACTTCACTCATGGTCAACCATGACAATAAAGCATCACCACACATACCTGCAACCAGTGCCAAAATCAGCGTTTTCTTTTCAGATTTATTTCCATTCGACATTATTCTATCCCGCCTTTTAATCGGTTACGTTCACGTTCTTTGCGATACCAATAGGCCCCTTTGGCTATCATTCGCAATTGCATGATCAATCGCTCGGCGAGTTCATCGCGCTCGCGTCGATCTAAATCTAAAACTTCAGCACCAGAACTGAATACCAAAGTGACTGACGCTTCTGCTTGAGTAAACGCTTCTTCTTTGGTCATGCCAGTGCTTATTAAATACTCGGTTAATTCTGCCGCAAAATGCTGAATTTCTCGAGCGACGGCAGTACGAAATTCAGAAGAAGTGCCAGAGCGCTCACGCAACAATAAGCGGAATACGTTAGGACTACTTTCAATGAATTCCATGAAGGTTTCAACCGAAGTTCGAATCACACTGCCTTCTTTGACAATACGCTGACGCGCTTGGCGCATTAGTTGGCGTAACAACAAACCGCCTTCATCTACCATGGTTAAGCCAAGCTCATCCATGTCTTTGAAGTGACGATAAAAAGAAGTTGGCGCAATTCCAGCCTCTCGGGCGACTTCTCGCAAGCTGAGATTAGAAAAGCTGCGGTCCGCACTGAGTTGATTAAATGCCGCATCGATCAGTGATCGACGTGTTTTTTCTTTTTGCTGCGCGCGGATTCCCATCGATTTCATTCTTAAACTTGCTCTTTTTCTATCGGGTACAAGAACCTCAATATAACGCATATCGACCCCACGTATAAAGTAACGTTGTCTGCCAATAAGCGGCGAGCACGTTACTACTGGCATGCATCCAATTGCAATCCTCTCCATCCAAATAGTAGACATGCAACATACCAATTCGTTCTTTTGGTTGATTCTGCGTGATCACTTCCACTCTCTAGTCGGCATAACATGTTCCTCCTAGAGTAAATGAGTTAAAATCCCGCTACAGCAATGTTAAACAAATATAACAAGGAAGACATCATGGCGCATGCTAATCACTATGACGTGATCGTAATTGGTAGTGGTCCCGGCGGAGAAGGGGCGGCAATGGGGTTAACCAAAGCAGGCCTAAATGTTGCCATCGTAGAAAAGGAAAGCAGTGTTGGTGGCGGTTGTACGCACTGGGGAACCATACCATCTAAAGCATTGCGTCACGCCGTTAGCCGAATCATTGAATTCAATAGCAACCCGCTATTCTGTCGTAATAACACCAGCCTTCATGCAACATTTTCTGACATTTTAGGCCACGCAAAATCGGTCATCGACAAGCAAACGCGACTTCGTCAGGGCTTTTATGATCGCAACTCATGTTCGTTATTATTCGGCACTGCGCGTTTTATCGATAATTACTCCATTGCCGTGATGCAAAGTGACGGGACAGAAGAAATCTATTCGGCAGATAAGTTCGTCATCGCCACGGGCTCCCGCCCTTACCAACCGAACGACGTCGACTTCTTGCACGAACGCATCTACGACAGCGACTCCATCCTGAGTCTGAAACACGACCCTCGCCACATCATCATTTACGGTGCGGGTGTGATTGGTTGTGAATACGCATCTATTTTCCGCGGTTTAGGCGTGAAGACCGACTTGATTAACACTCGCGACCGTCTGCTCTCTTTCTTAGATAACGAAGTCTCAGATGCATTGTCTTACCACTTCTGGAACAGTGGTGTGGTAATTCGTAACGATGAAACATTCGAGAAAATTGAAGGCACCGAAGATGGCGTTATCGTACATCTTCAATCTGGTAAGAAGATGAAAGCCGATTGCCTACTGTATGCTAACGGTCGAACGGGTAACACAGACAAACTCAACTTACCTGCGGTTGGACTTGAAGGTGATTCACGCGGACAACTCAAAGTAGATGGTAACTACCGTACAGAAGTGGAACACATCTACGCAGTCGGTGATGTGATTGGCTACCCTAGCCTAGCGAGTGCAGCGTATGACCAAGGTCGTTTCGTGGCACAAGCCATCACTAAAGGACAAGCTGACGGCAATCTGATTGATGACATCCCAACGGGTATCTACACCATTCCAGAAATTAGCTCTGTGGGCAAAACCGAACAAGAGCTGACTGCGGCGAAAGTGCCTTACGAAGTGGGACGCTCTTCATTCAAACATCTCGCTCGTGCACAGATTGCAGGTAAAGACATCGGCAGTTTGAAAATCCTCTTCCATCGCGAAACCAAAGAGATTCTTGGTATTCACTGCTTTGGTGAGCGCGCTGCAGAAATCATCCACATCGGTCAGGCCATCATGGAACAAAAAGGTGAAGCCAATACGATTGAATACTTCGTCAATACCACCTTTAACTACCCGACGATGGCAGAAGCCTATCGCGTAGCGGCACTGAACGGTTTGAACCGATTATTCTAATTCAATTGGGTTGTTATGATCCAAAAGCTAAAACAGCAGGTCTCGACCTGCTGTTTTTTATGTGTAACTAGACAAGAAAACGTCCCTTGCGCCATTGATAGAAAAAGATAGCGCCGAGTCCAACCCCTCGCATTGCCATGAAACTGGTCATCGCAAACCATAGCGCATGGTTTTGCCAGCCAGAGAACAAAAAGAATATCGCGAAGAAACAGCAAGTCGCCACAAACATACTGTTTCGCATGTCTTTACCTTTGGTGGCTCCAACAAAAATGCCATCAAACAGGAAGCACCACATCGATGCCAATGGCATGACCACCAGCCATGGTAAATATATCGACGCTTGCTGCTGCACCGCGTCAATCGAAGTGATCATGGCGATCAATTGCGATCCCGCCAAACCAAATACCGCAGTCAAACCTAAACAGATGATCAGACTCCAGAAGAACGTACCAATCAACGAAGCACTGAGTTGCGCTCGGTCTTTCGCGCCAATCGCTTTACCAACCATGGCTTCCATGGCATAAGCGAAACCGTCCATGCCATAGGAAATCATCATCAAGAAACTCATCAATACCGCATTAGCCGCAACCACATCATCACCAAAGCTCGCACCTTGGAAAGTCATAAAGCTAAACGTAGCTTGTAAACATAGCGAACGTAAGAAGATATCGCGATTGAGTTTTACGAAACGCCCTAGCCCATGTTGAGTATCGGTTAGCAGGCTCTTCGGAGATGGTAACTGACGTGCACGCCATGTTTTCCACACACACATCAAGCCAAACGCCATGCCTGAGTAATCAGCAATCACCGATGCCAGCGCTGCGCCTTCTACTTTCCAGCCCAAGCCAATCACAAACAGTAAATCGAGCGCGATGTTGGTCACGTTGGTGATGATCACCATCCACATTGGTGCTTTGGAATTTTGTGTTCCAAGCAGCCAACCCAACAAAACAAAGTTCATCAGTGCAGCAGGTGCACTCCATACGCGGATAGAGAAATATTGCATGCCATAGTGCTTCACTTCAGCACTGGCATCACTCCAACCAAAGATCAGGTCCGCGATTGGGTTATGAGCAATAAGAAAGACCAACGCAAACAGCAATGCCATTAGTGAGCCTTGCATAAGCACCAAAGCGAGTTGTTTTCGGTCTTCACCGCCATAAGACTGCGCCGCCAACCCTGTAGTCGACATGCGTAAGAAACCAAGCAACCAAAACGTCACGCTGATCATGGTGCTACCAAGCGCAACACCGCCGAGATACCAAGCGTGTTCAAGGTGACCGATCACCGCAGCGTCAACCAAGCCCAATAGTGGAACAGTAATATTCGAAAGCACCATAGGGATAGCGAGCGCTAACACTTGGCGATGCACTTGAGGGTTCGATAAAGGAGAAAAGATAGAGTTTGTCACAGGCACCTCGTTGTTTAGATCAGCGAGTGTACCTGAGTGTTCAATGCCTATTCAATTACCACTTGATGTGAACGAGGACTGGCGTGAGGCGATGCTTCAACATTGGGATTTTATTCAGCCAACGTTGCCATGCTTTCCAACGTGAACAGAATCGGTCGAATGGTGAGAAGGCTTTTACCCATTGTGCCCATGGTAACCAATGCAAGACTTGCTCTGCCGGAGCTTCAAAACCGTGAGCATACGTATCTGAGCCGAGCTTCTGCCCCCATTTACTTTCGGTTAAGTCACCTGCTAGTACCATGCACACTTCTGCCGAAACAAAATGACGACCCAATGTCTGAATAAAGGTCGCAACGCGCGATTCATCGCAATCGAGTAAAGCCATCTCACACAGGATCAGTACTGGTGCTTTTTCAGGAATGCGCACCTCGTCTAACCAGCTCATGTCTTCTACGCTGCCGCAACGATGCTCGTAACGTTCGTTTTTGTGGAACAATCGCTGACGCCAAACCAGATTCTCGGTGACATCCAGTTCAATCCAATGACAACGACCATTATCCAAACGGTAGAAGCGCGTATCTAAGCCCGCACCTACGTTGATGATCCAAGCGTCTGAGTGTTGTTGAAGAAAGTGACTGACCTGCTGATCGCACAACTGAGTTAAAGTCACGTGCAGCAGCTGCTTCTGATCGACGTCGCCACTGATGCAATCTGGTGCCATTTTGCAGCTCAAGCACGCTTTTGCAGCGATCGGATCGTACACCAAGCCGTTATCGACCAAGCTTTCGCGGCTACGCAAAAATAACGGTTTCAACAGATGATTAGGTACGTGATGTTGAGGCTTGGACATGGGCATTTCCTTGCGCCGAAAAGAAAATGGTTAAATGGAATTGGATGATAATAAATCTCAATATCATTTGCAAGTTTTAACGCAACAGCCAAACGCTCTGAATCAGTGCGAGCGTAACTATGCTTGGAAGAAAAGAAATATGCTTTGAAGAAAATCAAAATGGGAAAGAAAGCGCAGAAAACATAAAGCCCAGCAGAGAGCTGGGCTTTATTAGAATGCTTGAGGTAAGAAACCTACATCCAGTCAGTGTTACGGATGATACCCACTGCTAGACCTTCGATCGTCAAGTGTTGCGATGTTAGATCAACTTGGATTGGTGAAAACTCTTCGTTCTCTGCGTGCAGAAGTACTGTAGAGCCTTTACGCTCTAGACGCTTCACTGTCACATCATCATCAACACGCGCAACCACAACTTGACCGTCGCGTACGTCTTGAGTTTTATGCACAGCCAGCAAATCGCCGTCCATGATACCGATGTCTCTCATACTTTCGCCGTTTACGCGAAGTAAGAAGTCTGCTTTTGGTTTGAACATAGCAGGATCCACTTGGTAGTGAGACTCCACATGCTCTTGAGCCAAAATCGGCTCACCAGCAGCAACTTGACCAATCAAAGGCAGACCTTGATCGTCGTTTGCAGCATCTTCAAGTAGGATTCGGATCCCGCGAGATGCGCCTGGGATAATTTCAATCGCTTGTTTACGAGCAAGCGCTTTTAGGTGTTCTTCCGCGGCATTCGCAGAACGGAAGCCAAGCTCACGCGCAATCTCTGCACGAGTTGGTGGCATTCCGGTGTCTTCGATTTTGCTTTTAATCAAATCGAAGACTTGTTGTTGGCGTGGCGTTAACGGCTTCATATGTCACCTGTCTTTTTATACAGTTAACTGTGAGTATATCCAGTAAATGAACAAATGAAAACCCAATTGGTTGTTTTTTAATTTATTTCCGACGCTTTATGAACGCCACCACAAACCTCAAGTTAACTAGCGTTTTAAACAACAAAGATTTCCTTAGTCTAAAGAAAGCAACAACCTATGGGTTCGACTAATTTCCACTCAATAAAATTAAAAGGTTTGACCAGTTTCTGTTATCCTTGCAGCGCTTAAAATTTATCGCCTAGGCTTATTTCTATAGCCGTACCTATTTCTTTTCCTGTTGATGAAAAGGAAGCGGACACTGAAATAAGGTTAGGCTTGTTTGAATACCTATTGAGGCTGTGAACTTTATGTCTTCTGGACAATCATTTTCACGTTCATTACTAAAACTACCTTTATCGGTAATGGTAAAGGGCACCACAATTCCATCGAACCCGATTGATGATCTCAACATCGATCTAACGAAGCCAATTGTTTATGCCTTACCATTTCGTTCGAACGTGGATTTGCTGACATTACAAAAACAAGCGATGAGTCTTGGTCTACCTGACCCACTCAGTCCGCTAGAAATTAATGGCAAAACCCTTACTCGCTACGTATTTATTGCTTCACGTCCAACAGTGATGAGCAATGATAATGATGTACCGAGCGAATCAGTCTCTCTATTTACTGAACTACTTGAGCTACACCAGCTCGATAGTGAATTAGACGTACAAATGATCCCTGCCACCGTACTTTGGGGTCGTAAGCCTGGTAAAGAAGAAAACCACAAACCGTACCTTCAACCAATGAATGGGCCACAAAAAGCGAAAGCGGTAATGGGTGCTGGTCGTGACTGTTTGGTGCGTTTTAGCCCCGTAGTATCACTGCGCTACATGGCGGACTCTCACGGTACAGACAGCGCCATTGCGCATAAGCTGGCGCGCGTGGCTCGTATTCACTTCTCTCGTCAAAAGCTTGCCGCCTCGGGGCCGAACTTGCCACAACGCCAAGTGTTGTTCGCACGTCTAATGAAATCCCCTGCGATTGAAAAAGCGATTGAAGACGAAGCACAAAGCAAAGACATCTCGATTGAAAAAGCGCGCAAAGAAGCGCACAGCATCATGGATGAAATTGCAGCGGACTTCTCGTACGGTTTGGTGAAAAACGGTGATCGTATTCTTGGCTGGTTGTGGACGAAGCTGTACCAAGGTTTGCACATCAACAACGCTTCGACCGTTCGTCGCCTAGCGCAAGATGGCCATGAGATCGTGTATGTACCATGTCACCGCAGTCACATGGACTACCTGCTGCTTTCTTACGTTTTGTACCATGAAGGTATGGTGCCGCCGCACATTGCTGCGGGCATCAACCTGAACTTCTTCCCTGCGGGCCCAATCTTCCGTCGTGGTGGTGCGTTCTTTATTCGTCGTAGCTTTAAAGGCAACAAGCTGTACTCCACGATTTTCCGTGAGTACCTATCAGAGCTGTTTGCTAAAGGCTACTCGGTGGAGTACTTCAGTGAAGGTGGTCGTTCACGTACTGGTCGTCTGCTGCAAGCAAAAACCGGTATGTTGGCAATGACGATTCAAGCCATGCTACGCGGTCTAAACCGTCCAGTAACGTTAGTGCCTGTGTACATCGGTTACGAACACGTAATGGAAGTGGGTACTTACGCCAAAGAACTGCGTGGTTCGCGTAAAGAGAAAGAGAACGCAGGTCTTGTGTTGCGTACTCTGCGTAAACTGCGCAATTTTGGCCTTGGTTACGTCAACTTCGGTGAGCCGATTCAGCTAAACCAATACCTGAATGAACACGCTCCTGAGTGGACGAAAGACATCGATCGCATGGGCGGCAGTAAACCACAATGGATGAACCCAGTGGTGAACGGTCTGGCAAACAAGATGATGACGCACATTAACGATGCGGCTGCGACTAACGCTCTAACTCTATGTGCGACCGCGCTGTTGGCTTCTCGTCAGCGTGCATTATCTCGTGACTCTCTGATCAACCAGATTGAATGCTACCTGAAGTTACTTAAGAACAACCCATATTCAAACACTTCAACAATTCCAACAGAAACGGCTGAAGAGTTGGTGGATCACGCTATCTCACTTGATAAGTTTGTGATTGAAACCGACACCATGGGTGACATCATTTCGCTGGATCGTAGCCAGTCGATTCTGATGACTTACTACCGCAACAACATCATTCACTTGTTCGCTCTACCTTCATTGATTGCTCAGATGATCATTCGTCAGCGCAACGTGACCGTAGAAAAGATTCAAGAGAACGTTGCTCAAATCTACCCGTTCCTGAAGAAAGAGCTGTTCTTAAGCTATAAGGAAGAGGATTTGAATGAGCTTGTGGTGAAGACGTTGAACGAGTTCATTGAGCAGAAGATGGTTTGCCAAGACGGCGATAAACTGGAAATCAACCAGTCAAACAACCAATCCTTGGTATTGTTGGGCCGTACTATCACCGAAACACTGCAACGCTACTCAATTGCAATGAACCTGCTCGTTGCAGACCAAGAACTTGGCAAATCTGACCTTGAACAGAAGAGCCAAGACATTGCACAGCGTTTGGGTCGTTTACACGGTATTAACGCGCCAGAGTTCTTCGACAAAGGTGTTTTCACTGCAATGTTCAATACATTGAAAGAACAACAGTACTTAGATTGTGATGGTAACTGTGACCTCGAAAAGACGCAGCAATTTGCCAAACTGCTGTTTGTTCTACTTTATCCAGAAGTGAAGCTCACCATCGAAGAGAGCATCCACCAACTTCATGCATAAATAGCAGAACCTTGATACAAACAGAAAAGGCATCCAATTGGATGCCTTTTTCATATCAGGACTGATAACAGAGCATTTTCTGAGCGCTTACCAAAATGCGATAAACAACCCAAGAGCGACCACCATTCCAACATAATTATTGTTGAGGAAAGCTTTAAAACATAAATCGCGATCGCGATGACGAATCAAATGCTGTTGGTAAACAAACAACGAAGCGGCCACCAAAATCATCCAATAGTAACTTTGACCAAGTTCATAGTGTTGGCCTAACAACACCAACATTGCCAGCGTAATGAGCTGTAAGATCCCAACCACCAACTTATCGTGACGACCAAACAAAATCGCCGTTGATTTGATGCCAATCTTCAAATCGTCATCGCGGTCAACCATCGCATATTGGGTATCATAAGCAATAGTCCACAGTGCGTTAATCGCAAAGACAAACCATACAATCCAAGGCAGTTCACCAGTTTGTGCTGCCCATGCCATCGGGATTGCCCAACTAAATGCTAAGCCTAAAAATAGTTGTGGTAAGTGGGTATAACGCTTCATGAATGGGTAGATGAAGGCTAAGAAGATGCCCGCAAACGAAAGTTGAATCGTTAGTGGGTTCATGGTGAGGACGAGTAAGAAAGAACTCACACCTAATACTAAAAACAGGCCAATGGCCTCTTTTGATGTCACCTTACCTGAGGGTAATGGGCGTTGCTTGGTGCGCTTTACATGGCCGTCAACCTTACGATCAGCAAAATCATTAATCACGCATCCTGCACTGCGCATCAGAAATACGCCCAACACAAAAACAATCAGAACGTTCCAACTAGGCATGCCTTGAGCGGCGATGACAAGCGCCCAGACTGTTGGCCACAAGAGCAATAGTGAGCCAATTGGACGATCCATTCGCATCAGTTGCCAATATGCTTTGGCTTTTTCTGCGGACATTTACACCTTCTCCTTAGCGTAAACTGGTGAATTAGGTAAGAAAACCTCGGCAACCAACATCGGCTTGTGATTCATCCACAATCGTGAGCGACGCGCCAAAAAACGGCCATGAGGTAGATTTACCCAGCCCATTTGTAATGCGTCACGCTCGACATTGTCAGCGCTAAATACTGTTAAGCCCAGCGGGGTATCACCTTGCTGAGCCAAGTCATATTGCTGATCGACCAAAGTTGTACGTGGGATAAGCGTGCGTCCAATGACCCAATCCGTATTGTCTCCACATAAAATCACCTCTCTCAATAGGCAATCTTGCTCAGACAATAGCTGGCTCTCATCCTGTTTTAACGTCTTAGCAGTGACGATCTGATTATGCAGCAATTCCACCGTTAAACGTTGGCAGTGCTGACCTAAACGACGTGACAAAGAGCCCTGTTCTTCAAGCCAATGCTTGGCGAATTCGTTAGGGAATTCAAATTCTTCGGGGTTTTGCCACTCTACTTCCAATAAAGAAGTAAGATAGAGTGATATCGGCTGATTCATACTAGTATTCAATTGGTGGCTTTATGCGTACAATAAAGCAACAACTTACCGTCTTATTGAAACTGTAAGTTCCGTTATTTGTTTTAGACGCTCTATTGTACCAAGACTGAAGCGATTCGAATATCGCGATCCAGAGAAAGAAAAGTTATAAATATGTACAAACGTTATGTAGCCCAAATTATTGTCGCGCTAAGCTTGCTTATTTCATCCCCTACATGGGCCGAAAAAGAAGAAACTGGACCACAGCTCGCGTACTTCACCTTAGAACCAGACTTAACCACCAACTTTTACACAAAAGGGAATAAACTGGGCTACGTGCAGGTACGTATCGATATTATGGTCATGAGCCAGCAAGACCTTGCTGTGGTAGAGCATCATCAGCCATTAATCCGCGATGCAGTAATTGAACTGCTCGGTAAGCAAACCGAAGATACAATTAAGTCGTTGTCTGGTCGTGAGGACCTACGAAAAACGTTGGTCCAAGAACTCAACGAGACCTTGCTACCAGAAACAGGCAAAACCATCATTGCCGACTTACTGTTTACCAAATACCTTTACCAATAAGTCCGCTTTTCAAAATGCAAAAGACCGCCAATCGGCGGTCTTTTTTATTGTCAGCAAAGCATCTCTTTGTCAGTAACCTTAGAATGCTTTTACATACCTAAGCTTGTTGGTATTTCTGCTTACCAGAATCGAATACCGCGATGGCCATTCCAGAAATTAGCCCCACTAAATGCGCCGTATTGGCAATGGCCATAAATGGTTGTACAAAACCTAATACCAGCCACACCAACATAAAACCAATAATCGGTTTTGGTAACGTTAATCCAAGGTGAGGTAAGCGGTAACCAAGAATCCATAAGTACCCCAACAAAGCGTACACCACGCCAGATAAGCCGCCAAAGTTTGCACCTTCGACATAAAACTGACCCGCGCCAGATAGGGCAGCTGAGATAACAAAGAGCTGTAAGAGCTTACCGGAACCTAAGCGACGTTCAATATCCCCACCAAATTGCCACCACCAAAGCAGGTTAAAAACAATGTGTGTTATCGAAAAGTGCAACAGTGCATGACTTATCCAACGCCACAATTGCCATTGCTGTCCTTCAAATGCAGGAAAGTGCAGCCAATCAAATACACCTCGTCCAAAACCGAGTAGTTGAAGCAAATAAATAGCAGCACAAGTGATCATTATCGCGAGCGTAACCGGACCTGCTTTCGCTTTGATCATGCCCATGATGCTTGGACTCGCATAATGAAACTTACTTTTTCGCGTATCGGCAACGTTCCACGAAGCGGCACTGTACTTAGGATCAGAAGGGTTGGCTAAGAACTGTTTGAGTTCTGCTTCAACTTCAACTTCGTGCTGCGCATCCGTCAACCAAAGCGCAAACTGCCCTTCACCTTCCGGCATGATTTGGATATCAACCTGGCGTGATGCCATGTAATCGATGAAGGCTTGCGCCATACGTGGGTTATTTAACGTTACCAATCTTTTCATTAACTTCTCACTATCGGTAGTTCTGCTCGTTGCCAGGCTTCAAAGCCACCATCAACACTGTACACCTGTTCGAAGCCTTGGTTAACCAAATATTGTGCTGCACCTTGGCTACTAATGCCGTGATAGCACATTACTAGAATAGGCTGTTCAAACTCGACTTCGTCCATAAACGACACGATCGAATCGTTAGTAAGGTGAAATGCCGATTCTGCATGAGCGACTGCGAAGGATTGAGGATCGCGGATATCAACAAGCCGAGCTTCACTTTGCTCAAGTAATGTTTGCGCGCCTTGTACATCGATATGTTGAAACTGGTCCATTTGCTTTCTCATTGTCTTATTAATATACCCAAGCAACCTCATGGCACTGAAATTTAGGTGCTTAAAGTCACTTGCGTATAGTGACGCCATTGTAACCTATCCAAAGCCAAACTTAGACACAGAGATAGTCCGGTCATTTTAAACTGTTCACATTACAACCATTTGTGGATAAAGCTGTGAATTGCGTTGATAAAGTATATTTTGATCTTTTGATCCACAAGATGTAGTGATGATCTTGATCTAACTGTGTGTATATTTAGAACTATCCCCAGCAGTAAAACCACGACAAAGCCTTATTTTGTCCGGCTTTCGAACAGTTGATGAATAATTACTTCACAGAGTTATGCACAGGCAGCACAGATAAAATAGATCGCAAACGCTATCGATTTTGGATCGGAAATAAAAAAGCCGAGATCACATGATCTCGGCTTTCTATGAAAATCTTACTTTATATTAGAAGCAGAAGTTAGAACTCACCAACAGCAAGTTTCAGTTTCTTCATTGCGTTCTTTTCTAGCTGGCGAATACGCTCAGCAGAAACACCAAACTCATCAGCAAGGTCTTGCAGTGTTGCTTTCTCATCGTCTAACCAACGAGAACGAACAATACGTTGACTGCGCTCATCCAGACTTGCAAGCGCATGGCCTAGACGGTTATTGGTGTGTGTTTCCCAGTTTGCTGCTTCAATGTTATCGGCAACATCAGATGATTTGTCTTCTAGGTACACCATTGGTGCTGTGTACGAATTTGAACTGTCGTCATCATCCATTGGCATATCGAACGTTGAGTCCACTGCCGCTAGACGGGATTCCATTTCTCGTACTTCTGAAGGCTCAACACCTAGCTCACGTGCTACTGTTTCTACTTCACCGTTGTTAAACCAGCCTAAGCGCTTCTTAGACTTACGTAGGTTGAAGAACAGTTTACGCTGCGCTTTGGTTGTCGCAATCTTCACGATACGCCAGTTACGTAGCACGTATTCATGGATTTCTGCTTTGATCCAGTGAACAGCGAAAGACACCAAACGCACACCCACTTCTGGGTTGAAACGCTTGACCGCTTTCATAAGACCGATGTTGCCCTCTTGAACTAGGTCTGCCATTGGCAAGCCGTAGCCTGAGTAGCCACGAGCAACGTGAACAACGAATCGTAGGTGTGACAAAATCAGGCCTTTCGCCGCATCTATCTCACCGTTGTAGTGTAATCGTTCTGCCAGCCCACGCTCTTCGTCTGGTGTCAGCATTGGGTAGCTGTTTACAGAACGAATATAGCTATCAAGGCTATCTTGCGTGACTAGAGCCATCGGATACGCTTCTTTTGTCATTCAATTCCTCATCAATCTCTGATCTGGAGCATTACATTGCAATTTAGCTTGGCCATCTTGAACTCAAAATGAACAAGTTTCAAGAAGGGCGAGTAATTATCCATAAACAAATGGTCTATACAAGGGGTAAAAATTAGCTTGTGCTAATAAATTCCAAGTATAAGACCCTTATCACCTAAACTGGTTCAATTTCTTTCAAGTGACGCTGCGCTGAAAAGCGCGCGGCGATACAACCTAGCAAGCTACCAGTGATGATCAACAGTAGAGATTCATCCCAATTCAAGCCAATCAAACGAAATTGGCTATCATATAACGATGCCAATTGCTCAACTGCGTTATTCATGACAACCGTAATCAATGCCGTCACTAACCATGCAATGGTCGCCCCAAGCACACCAAACCACATGCCAGTGTATAAGTAAGGACGAAGAATGAAACTGTCGGTCGCACCAATCAGCTTCATTGTCTGAATCTCTTCTTTGTTTGCCAACACATTAAAGCGCAATGTATTGCCGACGATTAAAAATACAGCACCCAACATCAGCACTGTCAGGGTAATGACAATAATGCCAGCAAGGGTTTTTATTGCATCAAGCCGTGCCAACCAATCTTCATCTAGTCGAACATCTGTCACGTCTTGTTGCTCACGAACTTGTTTAGCAAGCGACTGAATTGCGCTTTTTTGTTCTGAATCAGGCGTAATCACCAACACGCCAGGCAAGGCATAACCACTTAATAGGCTTAGTGCTTGGTCAAACCCTGCGTACTGGCTTAAATCAGATAGACCTTGTTGCGGAGAAATATATTCCACCTCTTTTACAGAAGGCCATGTTTCAATCTGATCTTTGAGCACCATAACGCGCGCGTCAGGCATCCCTTCGACTAAGTAGGCACTCACTTGCGATGGTGATGCAACATCTTGTGCTGCACCAGCCACATTCTTACCTAATAAATACAAACAAGCTGGCATTGCTAACGCCATGGAGATAACAGCCAAGGTCAGAATGTTACCTAAAGGACGACGCCATAATGCGCCGAAAGAAGATTTAGCTTGTTTGATATGAACAGAGAAAAAACCATCGGTATTAGCACGCTTGGCACTGCGACCTTTCCCTTTCTTTTGGGTGCGCTTGTTACCTACCATAGTCTTCTACCTCACTTAGGAAGCCTTGGTTCAATTCGAAATGACGATATTGTGGGCGAGTGTTTACTAACCCGATATCGTGCGTCGCTAGGAGAATCGTCACGCCAGCACGATTAAATTCTTCGAACAATCGCAACACACGGTTGGACAGTTCTGGATCAAGGTTACCGGTTGGTTCATCCGCCACTAACAGCGTTGGTCGATTAACGACAGCGCGTGCAATACCTACACGTTGTTGCTCACCACCTGATAGTTGACTTGGCAAGCAACGGGCTTTATCGAGCAAGCCCGTTTTATCTAGCGCCGCAGAAACACGACGTTTGATTTCATTTTCAGAAATCGATTCTATGCGCATCGGCAGCGCGACATTATCGAACACGCTGCGATCCATCAATAAGCGATGATCTTGGAAAACAATCCCGATATTGCGGCGCAAAAACGGAATGTCTTTGTTAGAAATACGTGTGATGTCATGACCATTAAAATGGATTTTGCCATCAGTAGGACGTTCTATCGCACATATCAGTTTCAGCAAGGTACTTTTACCTGCACCGGAATGCCCGCCTAAAAAAGCCATTTCTCCGCGTCGAAGGTGAAAGTCGACTTTCTGTAATGCCTGTCGCCCACCTCGGTAAGCTTTACTTACCTGCTGAAATTTGATCACCGTTGATTTCCTCTAACTCTAATTACTCTTCACGACTAAACAGAGCGTCAATGAACTCTTGAGTTTCAAATGGACGCAAGTCTTCGATACCTTCACCAACACCAATGTAGCGAATTGGAATTTCGAACTGATCAGCAAGAGCGAAGATAACGCCACCTTTCGCTGTTCCATCCAGCTTAGTCAATGTAATCCCGGTTAGAGGGGCAACATCACTGAAAAGTTTCGCTTGGCTAATGGCATTTTGCCCAGTGCCTGCGTCTAGCGTCAGCATGATCTCATGTGGTGCAGAGTCATCAATCTTCTTCATGACACGAACAATCTTACGCAGCTCTTCCATCAGGTTAGCTTTATTTTGTAGACGACCTGCGGTATCGGCAATCACCACATCGACGCCACGCGCTTTTGCCGCTTCAATCGCATCATAGATAACCGAAGCACTGTCTGCGCCAGTGTGCTGAGCAATCACAGGAACGTTGTTACGCTCGCCCCATACTTGTAGCTGTTCAACCGCTGCAGCACGGAAGGTGTCGCCCGCCGCCAGCATGACTTTCTTACCTTGGCTTTGGAACTGCTTCGCCAGCTTACCGATTGTGGTTGTTTTACCGACGCCGTTAACGCCAACCATCAAGATAACGTAAGGGGTTTTGCTGCTATCAATTTCAAGTGGCTGTTCTACTTTCGCTAGAATTTCTGCCATCTCTTCTTTTAACAGGCCGTAGAGTGCTTCGCCGTCCTTCAAATCACCGCGTGACGCTTTTTCGGTCAAGTTATTGATAATTTTCGTCGTGGTGTTCATACCCACGTCAGCGATAAGCAGCTGTTCTTCTAATTCTTCGAAAAGGTCTTCATCGATTTTTTTACCGCTGAACAAACCGAAGAAACCCGCACCAATGTTTGCCTTCGTGCGACTTAGGCTGCGCTTAAGGCGAGCAAAAAAGCTCTCCGTTGGTTTTTCTTGTTCTTGAACACGAGGCGCAACCGGTACTTGTGGCTCTTCTGCTTCTGCTTCTGCTTCTGCTTCTGCTTCTGCTTCTGCTAGGACAGGTTCAACCTTCTCCGGCTCTTCTTCAAGTGTGGTTTTCTCTTCTGCTTGTTCGGCAGCCTCTTCCACCGGCAGTTGCTCACCAGCTGGCGCTTCTACTGCTTCTGCTTCTTCTTTTACTGATTCATCTGTTGTCGGTTTTTGGGCCTGTTCTTCATCACCAAAACCTAGCCACGAAAGTAATCCGCGCTTCTTTTTTTCCGTCATCTGGGGCTATCCTAGATTGTGCTCTTATCTATTAATGACTCTTTTCTGACAAGATTATTATCTTTACAGAAAAGGCTAATGACAAAGTTGTGAAAACTTTCCAATTAGGTGAATCTAATCTTATTAGTGTTACACTCTGTCATCTTGAATATTCTGGGCTATATCCAAGCTCAAAGCTTGGGCGATTGGATATAGTATCACTTTATTAGCGGTCAAAAAATCTATGGTAAGACGTCGCCAGCAAAACTCATCACAAAAAAAGCCAACAACGGGCTTTGTTCGCATTATTAGTGGTTTATGGAGAGGTCGAAAACTCCCTGTTCATGATGCAGAAGGATTACGCCCAACCACGGATCGTGTGAAAGAAACCCTATTTAACTGGTTAGCTCAAGATGTGCCGCAAGCGAAATGTCTCGACCTATTCGCAGGTTCTGGTGGTTTAGGCTTTGAGTCAGCTTCTCGCCAAGCAGACCAAGTGACGATGGTGGAACTGAACCCACAAGCGTTTCAGCAATTGCAGAAAAATGTTGCCTCGTTGAATACTAGCAACATTAAAGTCGTCAACACCGACGCACTGAGCTTTTTAAAGCAACCAGGTACACCGCATCACGTAGTATTCATTGATCCGCCGTTTCGCAAAGGCTTATTGGATGAAACCGTGACCTTGCTAGACCAAAACGGCTGGCTTGCAGAAGATGCGATGATTTATATTGAAACTGAAAAAGAGCTAAGTATTGCTGGGCTTCCTGACAACTGGCGACTGCACCGAGAGAAAACCGCAGGCCAGGTCAGTTACCGTCTGTATGAACGCACATCAGCTTAAAGCCCCAATTTAAAAGGATAGTTAAATGAAAGCATTATTGATACTGGCTAAAGCAGCCATCGCCTTCGTCTGGTTCATATTGATCCTCAACTTCTTTATGCCCTTCCCTGGCAAAGCGGCCATTGCGTTGTACATCATGACGGCTTTTCTGTTCATCATGCATGGATTGCAAATGGCAATCTTCATTGGCGCATTTGGCGACAAGATTAAGATGAGCAGTTGGGAAAAGTACTCCATTTTGATATTCGGCATCTTTGCTCTTCTCGATATTCGTCGGAAGCACATGATGTAAAAAGACAAATAAACGAAAGCCGCTCACATGAGCGGCTTTTTTTGTATTCATCAAATTGACGGAGGTTTAGCCCATGTAGCTCTTCACGCCATCGAGGAACATCTGGGTTGAGATCATCACCAACAGTAAACCCATCAAACGCTCAATCGCTTTCAGACCGCGCTCACCAAGAATACGATGGAAGAAACTGTAGAACATCAAAATGAAGAAAGTTGCACCCCAAGCGATCAACACAGCAGCAGACAGCTCCAGAATTTTGTCTGGATGCTGAGAAGACAATAAAAGCAACGCTGCGATCACTGAAGGGCCAGCAATCATAGGAATCGCCATCGGCACAATAAACGGCTCTTCACCTGCAGCAAGGCCAGTAATGCTACCTGCGCTTGGAAAAATCATCTTAATCGCGATGATGAAAAGAATGATCCCGCCAGAAATACTCAGCGTTTCCGGTTGAACATGGAGAAAGCTCATAATGCTTTGTCCCGCAAAAAGGAACAGCATCAGAATCATCAAGGCAAACAGTAATTCACGGATCAGCACCTTACGGCGGCGTTTTGCATCAAGGTGTTTGAGAATGGATAACACAATCGGAAGATTTCCGAGTGGGTCCATAATAAGAAACAGCATGGTCGCTGCTGAAAGAATATCCATGTTCTGGCCTCGACTGAAAATTTGGCGGCCAGTATAACAAAGTGATTCAGTGAAGATATGATAGAAGACGAAATGAATGCTTCGCCTCCATCAACAATTTTTAGCCGCAGCTTAGTGGTTACAAACCCGTGCCATATTCACGACAAACTTACCTTCCAGTTCGCGTACTTTTTCGCGCTTTAGCAAGAATTCTAGCAATGCATCTAAGTCTAGATCATTCAGCTTACAGGTATGGAAACGCACATCTGTACCAAAGTGAGCTGCCAGTTCATCACGATCCATTGGCGTTTCTCGAAGTAGGTTAAGTAAGTTGTGAGCATGAATCTCGGTCATCATCGACTCCAGTTATTAAGTTGAATCCGTCTAGTTTACGCAAAACCTGACCGCTTACTTTGACCTAAATTAGTAAATGATAGATGCAACGATTAATGCATGAGCCAAGAAATAACTGCCACTCACCCAAACATAGGCATGTTTCATCGGTTTACGATAACCATGTATCGCATACGCCAAGGCTGAATAGATCATAACTAAGGTGCCACTAAACCCAAGCGCATTAGCAAAACTCGGTACTTGCAACCAAACTTCCCCCGCCGCCCAAGCAAGCTGAACCAACATGATGCCCATGATCACAACAGGAAAAACCATGGAATCGAGCTGTGGTAGCAATAAGAAGAACGCCACAACACTAGCAGCCAGCAGCAATGCGAGTAACCACCAAACGATTTCCCCATTGAGCTGAACCCAAAATGATTTGCTATAAAGGATTTGAGCGAGTAAGTAGCCCGCAAAGTAGAGTGGCTTGCGAGATTTAAAGGAATGCAGTGTATCGGCAAATACAGAGACCAACAGTCCACCAGCGATCCAGTAGGTAGGTACTGCAGATGCACCTTCAGTCAACGCTAAGATCAAAAGCAACAACAGAGTAAAGATTTTAAATGCCAGAGACTGCGTTGGATTGGCTTGTCTCGCCCCCAACACGGAATATAACCCTGATAGCCCTATCGCTAACCAACTCCACATGCCGTATACACCTTTCACGTAATCTCGCCGCTAGTCTAGGTAGACCAATCTTGATGTAAAGGCATTATCAGCGAAAGTTGGATCTCGCTAGCGAATCACAACATTTTGTAAACGTAACTGGCTCAATTACTGATTATCGTTTTTCTCACAATCATTGAACTGAGCTATCTGAATCTGTTTGTTATCGATAATTTCATCAGAACTCTAACCTTCAGAAATTGAAAAACAAACCATCAATTTGTTCGCTATACAACCGTTACGGGCAAATAACCAACACAAAAGTCAGATCCACCACCTCTGACCACTCAGAAAGGCAAAAATGCCTCCTCCCAACAATACAAACCGTGATTAGCCCAATAATCTGAGAGTATAAAAGTTCAATCAAAAACACATAAGTAACTGATATAAATAAGCATAGATAAGAAAAACCATCAAAACCCAACCTTAACTAGCATGGATTATAGCTACCCCCTTATCGCATTGAGATTTTCTCATCAGATAGGAAAAGTTGAGCACAATAGACGTCTACAAGAGTGACTCTCGTTAACACAAAACATAATTTTCTCAACTTTTGAGAAATTCAGCAAAAATAGCCAACCAACATCCACACTGATACAAGAAACACTATTTCATCATAACATTACTCATATTTAACACTATAAAATCAGTAACTTAAAGACAGAAAGAAGACAAAAACAACAAGTCGAACATTTAAAGAGCAGCACAAAAAACACAGTTTTATTAGTCAATTTAGGGTAAAAACACCCTAGTTAAGTGCGATTTTTGAAAACTTTTCCGCTTTGAAGTTGATCAAAGCTCAAAAACAGTGCTATATTATTTACATCGAGTTCATCAATGATTTTAGGGGTAGTGTTATGATTTCTTCTTCTCAAAAACAAGGGCTGGTAATGATTGCAGTGGTTGTTGGTTTAATGACACTGCCAATGATGTACTAAGTTACTGTTTCCAATAAAAAAGGGACGCTTTCGCGTCCCTTTTTTATTATTCAAATTTTGCTGTCTACAGATGCTTAACTAGTATGTCCCAATGCATGTAGTAAAAACCGAGTGCAGCAAGCGTAATCAAGGCCATTAACAAAATCGCAGCTCGCCAAATAAAGCGTGAACTTCTCGGTGTGAGTTCCTTTTCACACGCATCGCATGCAGCAAGAAAACCCTTTCTGTCATCCAGTTTATAATCCTCTTCGTGGACAACTTTGTTACGGACCGTCGCAATAAAGCGCAGTTTTGCAACGACATCATGCGGTAAGCGTTCTTCACAACTGGTAATCAGTTGATGCAACCCTTTCCCTTCCGCGTGGTATTGAGTACGCAGAAGTTTTTCGATCGTTCGGGTACGCATGACTACTTTCTCAATATCTGACATCGTAACCCTCCTTACTTGACCCTTCCTGTGTCTGTCATTTCATTCTTCTACAAATTCAGAGTTTTTTCGAGTCGTTAAGTGCAAATTTCCTTTTAAATTGTGCTCTTGCACGCATATAAAATGTGAAGTGTGCCGAATAAAACCTACATCCCTTTTACTAGATCACGAATAATTTATCTCAACTCATAGTTTAATCAGGGAGTTCTGTAAAATAGATGCCAATGAAACATTGGAGGTTATCATGCCAATCTCACTTATTTTGGCTCTATTCACCCTGATTGCTCTCGGAGCTTGGGTATTCTTTCGCTTCTACAGCAAGCACTACTTTGGCGAAGACGCGCCTGAACAAAGCGCTCAAGTCACCATACTCGATAAACAAGCGATAGAAGTACCAGAAGCAGAACCTGGACAAGACGATCAGGAATATTGGATTTACGTTCAGCGCGGCTCGATTGGCCCGAAACGCGAGTTTCAAATCGGTGTGCACTATTACCACGCCTTAAACCCTGGTGATAAAGGCACACTGACTTACTGTGGCGATAAATTCCTTCACTTCGCCTTAAAACGCTAATCTAAGGTAATAGCCAACGGGTCTTGGCTGATTTAGAGAACAAGTAACTCATCGCCAAGGCCCCAGCTCCACTCAAAACGATCCAAACTGGTATTACCCAAGCTGGGTGTCCCTGATACCAACCAAACGCTTTCATTGGCCACAAGAAGATTGGGTGCAACAAATAAATTCCTAAGCTGTGCTGACTAATAAAGCTCACCACTTTTTGCACTTTAGGTGTTAGACCTTCACCAAAGTAGCGGCACAGCATAAAGATCATAGACGCTGCGAGAATCACATTCAGTGTTTTGTATGAAAACCAACGACCTACGGTATATTTATCAGCTTCTAAACTGTTGGCCACCACCATGGTAAACGTCACCGCCAACGCCACGAGCCCAAGCCCAGTAAAAATGCTGACAGTGGTGCGATTAAGAGGCACTTTCTTAAACAGCACATAGCCGAGCGGCAAATATCCCATGTAAAGCCAGTATTGATTGCTCCAAGGGCCATCAATCTTAAATAAGAACAAAGTGCTGGTCAGCAGCCAAACAGCAAGATATGCATAGAGAACGTTATCATCGCAGTTACGCACCACCCATTGGAATAACGGAATAACAAAATAGAGCGGAATAAAGTAATAGAAG
The DNA here is from genome assembly GCF_026241575.1 of Vibrio sp. Sgm 5. Lineage (NCBI taxonomy): Bacteria > Pseudomonadati > Pseudomonadota > Gammaproteobacteria > Vibrionales > Vibrionaceae > Vibrio > Vibrio sp. Sgm 5. The sequence goes on along the minus strand of NZ_JAPHPY010000041.1, from coordinate 27,139 downwards.
AATCCGAGGTGATAGTAAGTCGCGTGATGTGGACTGTTACTCACCACTTCTTTAACCGTTTCAAAATCGAAGCCTTGTGCTGTCCAACCCGACAAGTAGGCATAAAACATCGACCAAATAAGAAAAGGTACTAATACTTTGCCTAAACGCCGTTTAACGTAGTACTTGGCATCAAAAGGTCGTGTATCACTGAGCATTAGAGCACCAGTAATCAAAATGAATACAGGTACTGCCCAGCGAGTCACGCTGTTTACCCCGACAGCCGTCAACCATTGGTCAAACGGAATCACTCCCAACTCATTACGATATGGCGCTAGCACATGAATCGCGATCACTGCGATGGCAGCGACACAACGTAATAAGTCGAAAAATAGAACCCTTTCTCTCATACCCTTACCTACTTTGAGTGACTTCACGTTTATAGCATAGGGTAATTTTCATCCAGTTAAATAGTTAACAATCTGTTTTTGCTTATTTTTAACTCAGCGATGACGCGCCAATACCATTGATTTGCAAAATAGGTAGTCACAAATCTCATTGTACAAATGAGATCAGCAGCCCTAAGCTTTCTCGGATATGAAACAGATTTAACCGTTTTATTCCATTAGGATGCTGGACAGATTATTAAGAGAGGTCTTTATGAAGAAAACATTATTAGCGTCACTGGTTTGTGTAGTGGCTTTAGCTGGATGTAATCAAAAGGAAGAGACCGTGGCACCAACACAATCGCAACCGGAAGCGAACCCTATCTGCAGCGCTGAAAACCTTGCTGGCGGCTGGTCACAAGGTGAAGTAACACCTGAAGCTCAGCAAGCACTCGACTTTGTACTTGGTCAGATGAATACCGCGGCTAAGCTAAAAGAGATCTTAAGCGTACGAACTCAAGTGGTGAATGGTCTTAACTACGCCATTGAATTCGAAATGGACAATGGTGAAGTATGGAACACCATCGTTTACCGCTCACTGAAAGGTGATATGGAAATGACGCAACCTGCACAACAAGGTCGTCTTTGCCCATAAACAAAACTCGCTGATTTGCGATACTGAATCGTAAAAACAAAAATGGCTCCCAATATGGAGCCATTTTTTATTTCTAACTCGTAAGCCGATTTAAGCCGTAGCCACTTTGGCCTTTGGTAGCTTGATAGAAATTAGCGTTGTTAGTGCTAAGAAAGCAAATGACACCCACAAACATGCCGCTAGACCCGCTTCTTGGTAAATCCAACCAGACAGAACCGTACCGATCAAACGTCCCATTGCATTCGCCATATAGTAGAAGCCGACATCCAGTGATACTCCATCGCCTTTCGCATAACTAACGATCAGGTAAGAGTGCAGAGATGAGTTCACCGCAAACACAGCGCCGAAAATCATCAAGCCCACCACAATAACAAGCTCTGGTTGCCAACCGATTTGCACGCCATAAGCAATCGCACCAGTGATGACAGCAAGGATACCTGCCCAAATTAATGCCGCGCTGCCATCTGGCACTCGACCTTGCGCTTTACCGGTAATACGAGGCGCAAAGCCTTGAACGAATCCGTAAGCAATCACCCAAGCCGCCAAGAAGCCCCCCACCATCAGGTGATCCCAACCAAACACGCTGCCAAGATAAATCGGAAGAGCAACAACAAACCACACATCACGAGCGCCAAATAGGAACATACGTGCAGCGGAAAGAATGTTCACCGATTCTGACTTAGAGAAAATTTGACGGAACTTAGGTTTGCTCTTCGCCTTACCCATATCCGCTTCTAGCCAGATCAAGCTGCATACAAACACAACAGCCAGCACACTTGCCATGATGACCATCGAAGTTTGGAAACCAAACGCCGACAACAACAAACCACCAACAAAGAAACCCGCACCTTTCAGCGCATTCTTTGAGCCCGTTAAGATCGCAACCCACTTATAAAGTGCACCTTGCTGCTCGTCTGGCACCAAAGTTTTGATCGCGCTCTTGGCACTCATCTTATTTAAGTCTTTAGCAATCCCCGAAATTGCCTGCGCCGCCATTACCCAAGGAATGGTCAACCAAGCATTGGGCACTGCCAACATCAGCAAGGCAAAAATCTGCATCCCTAAGCCGACGTTCATGGTTTTGTTCAAACCAAGTCGAGCACCTAGCCAGCCACCAACCAAGTTGGTCACTACGCCAAAAAATTCATAGAAAAGGAACAGCGAAGCAATGGCTAAGCTTGAGTAGCCTAAGTCATGGAAGTAAAGCACCACCAACATACGGAGTGCACCATCCGTCACGGTGAAGTTCCAATAGTTGAACGTCACCAGCATATACTGACGGATACTTTTGCTTAGTTTTGAAATCATAACGACCTCAGATGTACAGCGTTTAGAGCATTTAGATCATGATATACCAAATGCTCTATGACCTAAACACCAGCATTGAGTCATCTCAATACTGGCGCTAAATTGTGAAACAAGAACAGGTGATACATCTAAAAATTATTTATTAATAAACAATAATTTAAATGTAAAGCCAATAAACAGGAATCACATTAATTGGTAAGCCATTACGGCATAAAGAGAGCTTTTAGATCATGATGTTCCAAAAGCTCTATAAGCTGTTCAAGCGTTTTGAGCCACACGCTCGATGTACTCAACTTGTACTGGCTTTGTGAAAGCACCAGGACGCAGCGCTTGCACTTCACGCACGATGTCTTCTAGCGCCCAATTTTTCTCTAGCAGTAGGTGCGCAGCGAACAAACCTGTGCGACCAGAGCCACCCATACAATGCATGGCAACCTTGCCACCTTGAGCAAGAATCGCGTGCAGCTCAGGACTCGCTTGTGACCATTTTGCAGCGAACTCTTCGTCCGGAGCACAATCATCTTCAATCTCAATTTGGAACCATTTCATGCCCAACTGTTGGGTTAATTCGCCTAACGCAGACACGTCTTTTGCTGCTAATTCAGCATTATCAAGGGCAGTAACAATCGCTTCTACGCCTTGCGCTTTTAGCTGCTCTAGCGAAGCTTGCAGTTCAACACCTTTGGTACCAGGACATGGAGTCAGTACCAAAGCGCCCGTTTCTAAATCTAATTGCCATGTAGGATGAGACATCTTAAAACTCCTTATGCCATACCAACGTTACGAACCAATTCTGCAGTACGCGTCGCGTAACCCATTTCGTTATCGTACCAAGCGTAAATCTTCACCATACGAGAACCCACAACCATGGTTGATTGCGCATCAACAACCGTTGAACGTTGGTCGCCTTTGTAATCGATAGAGACCAATGGGCGCTCTTCAAAACCAAGGATGCCTTTTAGCTCGCCTTCAGAAGCTTCTTTCAGCAGTGCATTAACCTCTTCTGCCGTGGTATCACGTTTCACATCAAAAATGATGTCAGTAAGTGAGGCGTTTGCTAGAGGAACACGAACCGCGTGACCGTTAATCTTGTCTTTCAACTCTGGGAAGATTTCAACAATCGCTTTTGCACTGCCCGTAGTGGTTGGGATCAGACTCATGCCACATGCACGTGCACGACGTAGGTCTTTGTGCGGCGCATCCAGAATCGTTTGTGTGTTAGTTAAATCGTGAATCGTTGTGAATGACGATTGCTCAATGCCCAATTTCTCGTGAATCACTTTCACGACTGGTGCAATACAGTTCGTTGTACAAGACGCTGCGGTTACAATGCGGTGCTGCGCAGGATCGAAGATGTGGTCGTTCACACCCACTACGATGTTAGCTACACCGTCTTCTTTTACTGGTGCGCTAACAACAACACGTTTTACGCCTTGTTCTAGGTATTTGTTTAGGAATGAGGTTTTGCGATGAACGCCCGTTGCTTCAATCACAACATCACATTGACCCCAGTTCACAGCATCGATATCACGCTCTTGTGAAGTCGTGATGCGCTTACCATTAATCACCATGTCTGTGCCTTCAACTTGCACTGCATGATTCCAACGACCTTGAACTGAATCGAACTCAAGTAAGTGACCAAGAGTTGCTGCATCACCCGCTACATCGTTGATGTGCACGAACTCTAGCTCTGGCCAATCAAACGCTGCGCGTAATGCCAAACGACCAATTCGACCGAAACCGTTAATACCTACTTTAATCGTCATAATCTTCTACCTTTAAGCTTTCGCTGGTTAACAGCACGCTGCACGAGCTTTGTCTTGCAAACGTGAAATATCTTCTTGGTACTCTTGCTTCAAGCAGTTCGAGGCTACCAAGTCATCAATCAATTTTTGCATCCATCCCGGTAATTGATCTGACAGCTCGTAGTACACCCATTGCCCCTGGCGTTTATCAACTAAAATACCATTTGATCTTAGCTGAGCCAGATGGCGAGAAATCTTTGGTTGGCTTTCTTGTAGCGCATGAGCTAAATCACCAACACAAGTTTCCCCTTCACGAACCACCAGCATTAAGCAACGCACACGAGTCTCGTCGGAAAGAAGTTTGAAGAACTGATGTGGAAGCATACTTACATACCTATATATGGATATGCATATATAGTTATTTAAAAAGAGGATGCCGTCAAGCGATCGTGCTCGACTGTAATAAAAGTTTAATATTTGATCAGATTAGGCGCCAGAAAAGGTCTGACTCCAGCGCACAGCTTCGCCAAGTTCAGACTTCACATCATCGACAGAAAGACCAAGTTGCTGGGAGAATTGCTCCACGCCAGCCCAGTCTGCACGCTCGTAGCACTCTTCAATTGCCAGTAACGCGCCGTATTCACCTTGGCGATGCAACAAAGCTTGCTGCACGGAAGGACTTAACGGCAACTGCCCAACTAAAGATTCGACAGACAAATCGAGCATGGCATCGAGAATCGATAACAAGCCAACCATAAAACCCTGCTCGTTGAGATGCGAAAGAGGTTGATAGCGCGACATGGCCTCGCAGAATTGTGCTCTTTGTAGAGACAAGTTATATAACTCGCGCGGTTTCGTGCTGGAGATATAAGACGCTACCACTAACGAGACAAACATTTTGAGTTTCTCTTGCCCAAGGTAAATCAAAGCTTGGCGGAATGAAGTGATGGTCACTTCTAGCGTGGTCGATTGCGTGTTCACAAAACGCAGTAACTTGTACGACAGCGTGACATCTTGGGTAATGATGTTTTCAATCCGGTCGAAGTCAGGATCGGGAACACACACTTCTCTAAATAACTTAAGCGCCAGTATTTGCTCAGGGCTCACGTATTTAGTCTGCATCACTTCCGGCTTACTGAAGAAGTAACCTTGGAAGAATTTAAAGCCCGCCTCTTTGGTCGCTTCAAACTCAGCTTCGGTTTCTACTCGCTCAGCTAAGAAATGGTATTTGGTGCGCTTTTTAGTGTGCTTCTTAACTAAGTCGCATGCCTTTTTTAGCCCCATCGCCATGATATCGAGTTTCACGATATGGACATACGGTAAGAAACGACGCCATTCGTCAGTCAACGTGAAGTCATCAAGCGCAATCAAATAGCCTTCACGGTACAGTTCACGAATGGCTTCAAGCAGCTCATCGGTTGGTTGGCAGGTTTCGAGTACCTCAACCACGATTTTGTTTTTCGGTAAGCTTCTAGGCAACCGACGCAGCAAACTTTGGTGAGGAAAATTGATGAAGCATCGTGAAGATGCAATCAGAGGATTGGTTCCGACAGAGAGAAAGTTCTCTACTATCAATCGGTATGTCGCCCTGTTTGAATCGATGTGTGCAGGATAGGCATTACTTTCACCATCACGGAACAACAACTCATATCCCAGCGTCTGTCTTTTTCGATTAAAGATAGGCTGGCGGGCGACATACGCATTTTTCATTCGAAATTATTGTGCTTTTTATAACTTATTACTTAGCTGCCGCTAATAATGCACCACATCCCATGAACATTGAACCGAATACTTTATTAATTTTGCCCATGATCTTATCTGAGCGAATAAAACGCCCCATTTGTGCGGCTAAACTGGTGTAACCCAGCATTACAAAAGCATCAATGGTCACTGTGGTCACACCCAAAACCAACAGCTGAGTCAGTTGGTCTTTCGCTGGGTCAATAAATTGTGGAAACAGTGCCACCAAGAATACGATCGATTTCGGGTTAGTCAGGTTGATAAGAATGGCTTTGTACAAAAGAGAAGTACCTGACATGGTTTGGTGACTTTCGGTCGCAACCAAGCCAGATGTATCACGCCACTTTTGAATGCCAAGCCACACAAGGTAAGCTGCACCAACCCATTTGATCACAGTAAATGCCGTTGCCGATTGCGCGACTAAAGCACCAATGCCAGCGCCAACCAAAGCAATATGAATTGCCAAACCAATCTGTAAACCAACGATAGCACCCAATGACTTACGCGTGCCGTAACTCAGACCATTACTGATCGAGTTGACGGTACCAGATCCCGGAGCCAGACTAAAAACAATTGCTGTTACCACATAGGCCAACCAAACATGGGTATCCATTGCATTTCCTCAATAATTCTTCGATGATACGTCGCGGTAACAACGTATCTTTAGGTAATCGACTAATGGCTATTAACCATTCACCTTTGACTTATACTCAAGAGACTTTATTTGAGCAAGCAATAGGTGGTCCAATCGCAGCACTTTGGCAAGAACGCCAAGAAGGCTTTGTAAAAGGGACAGAGAAAAAGAAAATCTACTGGTGCAAACTCACCAATCCTGAGCACACAAAAGCCGTGCTGATCGTTAACGGTCGCATTGAAGCTTCCTGGAAATACCAAGAACTGTTCTATGACCTATATCGACAAGGTTATGACGTGTATTCGTTTGACCATCGAGGACAAGGTTTATCAGATCGCCTAATTCCAGACTCAGACATGGGTCACGTCTATGACTTTAATGATTACATTGAAGATATGGAATTGGTGCTGCAGCAGCTTGATTTAAGCGGATACCAACAGCGTTTTATCATTGCCCACTCTATGGGCGGTGCGATCGCCACGCGCTATCTGCAAACACATCCAGAACACAACTTTGATGGTTTGATTCTGAGTTCCCCAATGTTTGGTATCAACCTACCTTGGTATCTCAGCCCTATCGCGATTCCGGTCAGCCAAATCTTAGCGGCAGTTTCGACAAAGCCTAGCTATGCTCCGGGACATAAAGCGTATTACACAAAACCGTTTGAAGATAACCCCCTTAGCCAAAGCTACGATCGCTATCATTGGTTCCGTGGTTTATACAACGACAAGCCCGAACTGCAAGTCGGGGGGCCAAGCACACGTTGGGTATGGCAAGGGTTAATGGCTGCTAAGCAATGTATTTTGCTGACACGCCAAATTAAAGTTCCGGTTTTATTGGTTCAGTCAGGTAACGATCGCATCGTGAGTAACGCCGCGCAGCAACGCTTTATCGACAAACTAAGTAAGACCAACCCCAATGCCAGCCTAGTTTCGATTGCTGGTGCAGAGCACGAAATTTTGTTCGAAAAAGACCAGTATCGTAACCAAGCTCTGGACGCTGTCTTTTCCTTTATGCATGCTCAAAGCGCATAAAATGAATTAAAGAGGAAATACGAGGTCTGCGATTTACCCTCTTTTTCCTCCTTATTTTGGCGTAAACTTCATCATGTTCCCCGCACTCGGAGCAGTACGACCTAGTCAATCTACTGCGCTCCGTGTGCAATCAACCTGTTCTACTCTATCCGAACCGTTTACGAGGGCTTCATGAGCACATCGCTACCTTGCAAAGAGATCACTAAAATCGTTGCCTCAGATCTGGATGGCACTTTACTCGCACCAAACCACCAGCTAAGCGCTTACTCGAAAGAGACGCTCAAAGCGCTGCATGAACAAGGCTACACATTTGTCTTTGCAACGGGTCGCCACCACGTAGACGTCGCAAGCATTCGTCGCACGGTAGGTATTCCGGCTTATATGATCACTTCAAACGGCGCTCGTGTGCACGACCAGAATGATCAAGAGATGTACAGCCAGAACGTACCAGAAGATTTGGTGCAGCCGGTGATCGACACGATCAAAACGGATCCTGAAATACTTATCCACATGTATCAAAACGACGACTGGTTGCTGAACAAAGACGACGAACAACTGCGTGATTTCCACGAAGAGTTCACTTACAAGTTGTACGACCAAGACAATGCGCCAACTGACGGCATTGCAAAAGTGTTCTTCACCCACCCAGCGCAAGACCATGAACACCTTGTTACCTTCGAAACGAAGCTGCGTGAACAGTTTGGCGATCGACTAAACATCGCATTCTCAACACCTTGGTGTCTGGAAGTAATGAGTGCGGGTGTTTCTAAAGGTGACGCTCTAAAAGCAGTAGCAGAATCAATTGGTTTGACACTAGAAAACACCATTGCGTTTGGTGACGGCATGAACGACGTAGAAATGCTATCGATGGCGGGTAAAGGTTTGGTGATGGGCACCTCTCACGAGAAAGTGATGAAAGCACTACCAAACAATGAAGTGATCGGCAGCAACGCCGACGATGCGGTTGCACACTACCTGCAAGATCATCTGCTATAACCTGTATTGGCTACCAACAGCAGGTTATCGGCAAAATCACAAAGGGCTGCACTATGCAGCCCTTTTCTTTTATCGCTGACTCGGCAACTTCTCTTTACCGAGGATTGCTTGCCACTCTTCTTCGCTCACCGGCATGATCGATAAGCGATTGCCGCGTTTCACTAATGGCATGTTTTCTAGCTCTGGCATCGCCTTCATGACCGACAACGGAATCAAGCGTTCAGTCTTACGCACAAACTCAATATCCACCATTATCCAACGAGGATTTTCTGGGTCGGATTTTGGATCGAAATAATCGCTCTCAAGGTCAAACTGGAAATGATCGGGATACGCTTCACGAGTCACTTTGGCAATACCTGCCACACCCACGTTCTTACAAGAGGAATGGTAAATCAGCACCAAGTCGTCCAATTTAACTTGGTCACGCATCATATTACGCGCCTGATAATTACGAACTCCCTCCCAACATGAAACCTTTTGGGTTCGAAGCGTGTCAATAGAAAAGGTATCTGGTTCTGTTTTAAATAACCAATATGCCATAATGCCATCCGATGCAGATTGAGTAATGAGGAAGATATAACATGAAGGCTTTGAAAAACCCAGTGGCATTAGCCACACTGCTGGTGCTGCAAGCATGTAGCATGCAACCACAGCAGTCCGATGCAGACACACCAACCACTCCGCCTGCGTCCTTAGATAAGCCAGAAACCATCTTACCTCAAACCTTTATGCTGCGTGGTGAAGTCGTGATTGGGCATGAAAGCCAGTACATCACACCTTGTGGCAGCGACAAACAATACTGGCTGCAACTGTCACCACAACAAATCCAACGTGCAGTGGCCATCACCAACGAACCTTATCAAACCATGTATGGTGAAGTGATTGGTCACCTCAATCCACCAGGCGTCGACGGTTTTTCTGCAGATTTCGATGCTAACTTTGTGGTTGAGCAGGTGAACTTCCTCACCACAGAAAATCCGCATCGCTGCAAACAGACCAGCAAACCTACTCGCGTATTTGGTAATGAACCGTCTTGGGCTGCCAGCTTTGAAGGCAACACACTCAAGTTCCAGAAAATGGGCAAGTCGACACAAACGCTAAAAATCGACAGCAGTAAATTGCAACCTCGTCAGCGTACTTACCAACTGGATGACGGCGAACTGCGCATGACCGAGAACTTGTGTTCAGACACCATGAGCAACTCTCTCTACGGCTGGAAAGCGACACTAGCGCATGACGATAAAACCTACCAAGGCTGCGGTATGGCGGCCAACGTAGACTCAACACTCGAGTGGGTGAACACTTACGTGGCAACATCAACCCAGTCGCAAGGGTTTGAAGTACAAATGACACTTAACAGCGACCACAGTGCGACAACCAAATACAGCTATTCAGACGGGCAACCCCCATTGATTGAACGCGGCTACTGGCAACAACTGAGCCCATCACAAGTTCAAGTATTGATGACTCACCACCAGCAACAACGCTTAATGACCGAGCGCCTATTTACTCGCGAAGGCAACCAGCTGAAAGCAGTCAAAGAGAAAGTGGGCAATTTGGTTTATCCCATTGCCGATGGCGGTTTAGTGCTATATCCAGCAACAGTGCGTCACTCAGGCACAGAACAACCAGCAGCCGAGCGCAACAACGATCCAATTGATGCAGCTGATGTGCCATCCAGTGCCGAATTTAATTCAAAAGTGGATGCGGCGGTACGTAACTACTTTTTCATTAATCAAACCAACCCAAGCAATAACCAATACCGTTGGCTGACCTACGATCTGAATGGCGATGGTGATGAAGAATTACTGGTGCAACTTGATTGGTGTGGCTCTGGCGGTTGTACTCTACTCGTCTTCGAAAACTACGAGAAAGAGTGGCGCTTCAACAGCCGTATGACGCTAGTGCAAAGCCCAATTATGCTTGGTCAACAAACCTCGCACGGCTGGCGTGACCTGATTTTCAATGTCAGCGGAGGCGGTGCAACACCGGGGCAATACGTGATGCAATACACAGGCGTAAGCTACCCAATCAACCCAAGCTTGGCGCCAAAAGCGAGCAAAGAACAAGTCAGCGGTGTGCGTCTGTTCTCAGATGGCATCAGCCCTGTTCGTGATGGAGTGCGCTTGTAATGGCGCAGCCTTGTCCACATTGTGGCTTCCAGTTCAACTGCATCTGTTCACTGCTGCCCAAGTTAAGCAGTCAACACTCGCTGATGCTGTTAATGCACCCTAATGAACTGACGCGCGATACCAACACTGGCAAACTGCTCGCCCAGTGCCAACTGAATGTCACTCAAGTCGTTTGGGACCGAAAAACACCACCAGCGGAGTTATTAGAAACGCTAGCGAATCCAAGCCTACTGCCAGTACTGCTATTCCCAAGTGAAGAGAGCCTGACACTTGAACAAGTGCAGCAACAAACTAACGAGCAAAGCAGACGACCGCTGTACATCATTCTTGATGCGACTTGGCAAGAGGCGCGCAAGATGATCAATAAAAGCCGTTGGCTAGAGGGCGTCGCTATGATGGGCTTAGCCACTCAAGCCGATTCCCAATATCAACTGCGTCGCAACCAGCAAGAAGGTAATCTATGTACCTTTGAAGTGGCTGCCCAATTGCTCGGACAACTCGGTGAAGAGCAAAACCAGAAACAGATGCTGAACTTCTTCGAGCAATACCTTCCTCGTTTCCAAGCCGAGAAAAGTGGTCACGAGTTCAAAGCCTAACATTCTTAAGAATCAAAAAAACGCAGCTCTAACGCTGCGTTTTTTATTGGATGCTGTTTCACGTGAAACAAAACTTTAGAGCTTTTAAGCTCAATTAGAGCAAAGCACATTAAAACAAACGTGTCGGTTCACCTAAGTAATAACCTTGCAGATAGTCCACACCCATGTCCTGAGCAATATCACACACCTCTTTGTTATGCACGAACTCCGCGACGGTCTTAGCATTAAATACCTGACACAAACGCACCAACTGCGAGGCAATCTTGCGCTGCTTTTGGTCTTTGTCGATGTAGCGAATCAAACTGCCATCAAGCTTAATCACTTCTGGCTCTAACTTGAGGATCTCATCAATATTGGAGTAACCCGAACCAAAGTCGTCGACAATGATACGTGCTCCTAGGCTTCTAAAGTGGCTGCACACCTCAATCATCCTTCCGTAATCTTTGATTTGCTCTGATTCCAACACTTCTAATCCAATCCGTCTTGGGTCGTTCAGTTGGGTAATGGCATGTTCAAGCAACATCAAGGTTTTATCGCTGAGTAAATCCTGAGGTGACAAATTAATTGAGAAGTCACCATGCTGGTCTTGCATGTAGTTGAGCGTTGAACGAATCATGTGACGGCTCAAACGCGTGTACAAATGCGTATCAGAAATGATGGGTAAGAAACGCCCCGGCGCAATGATGCTGCCATCCTCTTCCATGATGCGTACCAAACACTCTTGGCTCGCAGGACGATGGTTATAAGCGTGCACAATTGGCTGACTGTAGGTGATGATGTTCTGCTTGAGGATGGCGCGGCTCACACAGCTTAGCCAACCCAACTGCTCTTTTCGCACATCTTCATTGACCTCAATATCTTTGGCATTACAGATGTGCGTATTACTGCGCACCCCTGCTCTTCGTGCTTCAATGCCTTTGAGGAGCAATTCATCCGGCGATGCCGTTGGGAAATCACGACGGCTAACCAAGCCACCGCACAATGAAATCGAAAGGTAATCAATGTCTCGTAAGCCACTTGGTTCAAAGTTGGTTTGCTCGACCGCGTCGGCAAAGCGAGTAAAGTGTTGCTTGATCGCTTCACTACTGGTGTCAGCTTTAAATAAGAACGCCCACTCACCAACACCAATGCTATAAAGTTGCAGCGCAGCCGGTTTACCAAGGCGTTTACGTAGGCGATTGCTGAAGTGCATCGACAAGTCTTTCAACAGTTGATCGCCAACGCGATAGCCGTACTTTTCGTTAATGTGGCTAAAGTTAAGCAGTTTGAGCGTCAGTAAATGCTCATCGGTATCAATGCTGACCAAACGCTCTTGCAGCGCAACGCGGTTTTGTAATCCTGTACGACTATCTCGGCGGAAGCTCTGTTCTAGCTTTTTCGCTTGGCGGTCGAGTTGATAGCCCATGTGAGTATTCATGTTGTTTAGATCGCCAATCGCATTGCGAATCAGACTAAACAAGGGAGAGATAGAAGTGCTCACTTCTTGCTGTGGCATGTTAAGCGCGGTAACTTCATCCCCTTCACGCATCGCCAAGTAAGTCAGGCTATGGTGCAGAATTTCTTGTTGGTGATTCTCGCCGTACAACTCGCCCATGCAGTAACTGCCCGACGTGTGGGAAATGTCCGTGAAGGCGCGAACTTCATCGCTGCTATCAATAAAATCAAGTCTCGATGCGCAGTTATAAATCATCACTGCTTCAGGCTGATGCATGGAAAGCTCCACCACCCCATGGCGAACTTGCTCAAGCGTTAACGAAGGATGGTTGTAACAAAACTGCACTTCATCACCCAAACACCAAGGGCGATCAAAGCTCATGCTGCCGTCGGGATGGATTTCCGTCACGGCACACACCTCTTTGCGCCCAATGGATTCTCGATAAAGTGGGAAATTCAGCAGTTGATTAAGCGTCAGGTCGTGCCCATCAGCAAGGTAATGTTTGTACACTTCCAGCGCTTTACGCTCCCCCAAACGATACAAACGCGTCCCTTTGGCGTGAGTAACCTTGTGCGGCATGCCAATCGGGTTCCACTCAGAATACGCGCTCGTCCATGTTTTCAAGGTATCGCTGTGCAAGGCAACCGCGACAACCGCTTCGTCATAAACTTGGTCTTGATGCAGAACCCAACAGCCGTCATCGATGGTTTGAGCCAAGCCGCCAGAAACCTTCGGACCGTCGGCATCAAATACGCGATACACCGGATAATCACGGCGTTCGATTTGGACAGAAAAGCTAATAATGGCTTTGGAGTTATCTTGTAGCTGTAAAGCTTGCTTGAGATCGTAGCCATCGATATCTGGCGAGAAGGAATAATGCTGAACCGCAGACGTGAGCGTGGTTTGCTCAAACTCCATCACACACACTAAGCAACCATGGTTAATGATTTCACCTTCCAAGATAACGTGACGAGTGCTGTGACCTATGATGTGCGTGTTGGGTAATCTTTCGAGTATTGCCCGTGCGAGCGAGACGGCGGAGTCGCGTGATTGGGTGGATAAGAGTTGCACCAGATAACGTTTATCTGCACAACACTGAGAAGTGACTAAAAAGTCATTAAGCTGATCCACATTTTGAACCAGTTGAGAGAATGCTCGCATTTACCCTACCACTGCCGTCATCAAGCCACACCACATGAAAGTGGTTTTATTATTTTACTTTGATGAGAGTAATTTACGTGGCTTTAGGCGGCTTTTCTAGGGTCAGAATTAAGATTGAATGGATTAATGCGAAAGCGATTACAAAAGCGCGAGTAACGACTGCAAGTTATTGATTTCAATGTCAGGTAACGTTCGCGTTTTTGCCTGAGTAATGACATTTTTATTCATATCATTAAACCAGCATGCGGCAAAACCCGCGAGTTTCGCGCCTTGAACATCTGTTACTAAGTGGTCACCGACATGAAGAATATGTTCACTTGGCAAATCCAGAAACCGCTGTGCTTTACTGAACATATCCGGCGCCGGCTTCGCACGACCATCCGGCCCTGCTTTCAGTACTTGTTGGAAATAAGGCGTTAGACCAATTCGATCTAAATCCACATTGCCGTTGGTGATTGCTACCAGCGGGATTTCTTGCCCCAGTTCAGCAAGTACATCGAGGCTTTGCTGTGGTACTTCAAAACGGTTACGCCAATCTAAAGCAACCTCTACTGCGGCTTGCGCTGCGGCATGGGACGCTTCGTTATCGTAACCCACTTGGGAGAAGGCTTGCTTGAGCTGCATTAAACGCCACAAAGTGACGTCACTCTTCAGCTCAGGTTGTAGCTGCACGACACGTTGCTTGAGTGCAAACCAATCGGCTTTATCCATATGAGCGACCGCCGGATGATAGTGTTGAAGCCAAGATAATAACTCACGCTCCATACGAACTATCACTGGGTAGTTGTCATAGAGAGTGTCATCAAGGTCAAACGTCATCGCCTTTACAGGCGCAATACGGCGGTAGAATTTCATGGGATTCCTTGATTAATCCGACTTGTCGTCGTTTCTCTTACGCGCTCTTGGATGCGCCTGATCATAAGCTTGCGCTAAATGTTGGAAATCCAAGTGGGTATAGATTTGGGTGGTGGAGATGTTTTCGTGCCCCAATAACTCTTGCACCGCACGTAAGTTATTGCTCGATTCCAACATGTGGGTCGCAAACGAGTGACGCAGTTTGTGCGGGCTGATGTGGCTCGCGACAGATTGCTTCTGCCCCCACTCCGCCATGCGCTTTTGCACGCTGCGATGCGAGATTCGCGTACCCAGCTTAGACACAAACAACGCTGGCTCACCCGGCGCAGCTAAATCACCACGCACACGCAACCACTTACCGACCCATTCTGTTGCCATACCAGAGAACGGGACTTTACGTTCTTTGTCGCCTTTACCAATCACACGCAACTCTCCACTGCGCAATTGAACATGACGAACATCAATGCTGACCAACTCGGCCAAACGCAGACCAGCGCCGTACATTAGCTCCATCATGGCGCGATCGCGCACCGCTAACGGGTCGTCCTCGTTAACTTCAAGCAATTGGTTTACTTCATCCACATCGAGGTTCTTTGGTAGTGGACGTTTCTTACGTGGCGCCGAAACCCCTTTGGCTGGGTTCGCTGACATTTCTCCACGTAGGATCAGGAAATCGAAAAAGCTGCGTAGAGAAGATAAGCGCGTCGCTAAGCTGCTGGCTTTCATGCCTTCACGCATGCCTTTACCTGCCAATTGACGCACCCAACCCGCATCGACTTGCGACCAATCTTTCAACCCCATCTCAGCCAAGTGGTGAGCCATGGTTTCCAATTGTTGTTTGTAGTTGCGTTGGGTGTGCAGGCTAAGCCCCTTTTCGCTTCGCAGGAACTCGTAGAAGCGTTCAAGAGGCTTTTGAAGACTATTTGGCAGAGGAGTGTTGGGAGTTGTCGTCATGGTGACTTTGCCATACCAATGTTTGAGCGAGATGTGCCACTACTAATGATAGGTGACGCAAAAACAAGGTGTCCATATCTGGTTGGAAGTGACCACCATCTTCACTAGAAAAAGCGAGCACACCAAGTGTCTGCTTTTTCACGAGTGGCAACACCACATAGGAACCCATTTCTGGAACATCCATATTCCCAAACAACGCCTCGCGATCCACTTTACGTAAACGGCCTAAGTAAGCGTCTTTTCCGTTTAAGTGATTGGTAGCAAAACGTTGGTAGCTTTCCTTACTCAATTGAGTCGCAGCATCACACTGGCTCAATAGGCGCACATACGCCTTCAAACCAAGATCTTTGGCTTTGAGTTCAATGGCATTGATGACCTGCTTGAAGTCACCGCACTTGAGGATTTGCCCTTGCAAATCCATGAATTCGTAGAAGGTACGATCGTTATTTGCCGCCAACGACATCAGTGTCGTGATCTCTTCTTCCAGTTCTTCAATACGCTGACGCTGACGGTTCATTTGAATATGAACCAAAGAAACTGTGCCCAAATCAACATGCGGCATCGATAAACGGTCGATCAGTTCAGGACGCTGAACAAAGAAATCTGGATGGTCTTTTAAGTACTGCGCAACGACTTCCGCCGTCAGAGCATCCGCTTCAACTTCTGAGACTTGACTCTCTTGCTCTTCAACTAGCACGACAATTGACCATCAAATACGTGCGTTGCAGGACCGGTCATAAATAATGGTTTGCCTGGCCCTTGCCAAGAGATGCGTAGGTCACCACCCGGAAGGGAAACTTTCACGTTCTCGTCCAGAAGACCTTGCAAAATGCCAACCGCAACGGCACCACAAGCCCCACTACCACAAGCTTGGGTTTCACCCGCACCACGTTCATACACACGCAAACGGATGTTGTTGCGATCCACTACCTGCATAAAGCCTGCATTCACACGCTCAGGGAAGCGTTCATGTGACTCAAGCAATGGACCAAGCGCTTCCACCTCAGCCGTATCAACATCATCAACCACCGTCACAACATGAGGGTTGCCCATGCTTACGGCACCGCAGAACAAGGTTTTTTCACCTGCTCGCATGATGTAGGTTTTCTCTTTTTGCTTCGCTTTGAAAGGGATCTTGCTTGGTTCAAATTCAGGCACGCCCATATTTACCGTTACATCACCATCGTCTTCAACATCAAGAATCATCTTACCTTTCTTGGTACTAACACTAATGCTGTATCGATTGGTCAGTCCTTTCAAACGCACAAAACGCGCAAAACAACGAGCGCCATTACCACACTGCTCAACTTCACTACCATCGGCATTAAAAATGCGGTAGTGGAAGTCGGTTTCTGGATCATACGGCGCTTCAACCACGAGCAGTTGGTCAAAGCCAACGCCCGTGTGACGATCCGCCAAACGACGGATCAAGTCTTGGGAGAAAAACACGTTTTGGGTAATGCAGTCGACGACCATAAAGTCGTTGCCCAAACCGTGCATTTTGGAAAAGTGGAAATGCATTTGTTGTGTGTTACTCCGGTAGAATCTGTTCCAGCTGCCACAAACTGGTCAGCTCCTCACGCTGGCGAACAAGATGGCTTTGGTTACCATCCACCATTACTTCCGCCGCTCGGGTACGCGTATTGTAGTTCGAAGACATCACAAAACCATAGGCGCCAGCAGAGCGAACCGCGAGTAGATCACCTTCTTGCAGTACTAGTGCTCGATCTTTGCCCAAGAAATCGCCAGTTTCACAGATAGGCCCCACCAAATCGTAAGTTTGTGCTTCACCTGCTCGTGGTGAGACTGGCACGATATCTTGCCATGCTTGGTAAAGTGCTGGACGCATCAAATCGTTCATTGCCGCATCAATAATGGCAAAGTTTTTGTGCTCAGTGTGTTTTAGGAATTCCACGCGCGTTAACAAAATACCCGCATTCGCTGCAATCGCACGACCTGGTTCGAAGATCAGCTCTAGCTCTTGGTGGTTCTCTAATCGGCTTAGCAACGCTTTCGCGTAATCCGAAGGCTGTGGTGGCAATTCATCGCGATATACCACGCCTAGACCACCACCAACGTCCAGATGACGGATGTTGATGCCTTGTGCTTTCAGGTCATCAATCAGAGCCAATAGACGGTCTGTAGCGTCAATGAAAGGTTCAATCTCAGTCAGCTGAGAACCAATGTGGCAGTCGATGCCTTGCACATTGAGATTTGGTAGGCTCTGAGCAAATTTATATACTGCCGGAGCACGGTCAAAAGCGATGCCAAACTTGTTGTCACGCAGACCAGTCGAAATGTAAGGATGCGTTTTTGCATCTACGTCAGGGTTAATTCGTAGAGAAATCGGTGCAACCACACCTAGCTCGCCCGCGACTTTGTTCAAGCGCTCTAGCTCAGGTTCTGATTCCACGTTGAAGCATTTAATACCCAACTCCAGTGCGCGTTTCATTTCTGCCGGCGTTTTACCAACGCCTGAGAACACAACCTTCTTCGCATCACCGCCAGCCGCGATAACACGCTCAAGCTCACCACCCGATACAATATCAAAGCCTGAGCCTAAGCGAGCCAGTGCATTCAATACGCCAAGGTTGGAGTTTGCTTTTACTGCATAACAAACAAGATGAGGATGCTGACCCACAGCGCTATCAAACGCATTCCAGTGACGCTCTAGCGTTGCACGTGAGTAAACATAAAGAGGAGTGCCATGCTGCTCGGCAAGATCGTGGAGTGAGACGTCTTCGGCCCAAAGCTGGCCATCATCCTGATAGTTGAAGTAATCCAAAATTCGCTTCCCTTAATTAATTCGACTGCTAAACCCTGTTTTCACCCTAAGGTGTGGCTGATTATTGTGACTGCTCGTTTTGTTGAGCGTCATCTGGGATGTAAAGTGAGCCTGATTGGCCGCAACCGGCCAGTGTCGCTGCAACCATCACAAACAACACAGTAAGTAGTTTTTTCATTTTGCATATCGTGATTATTAAACCAATGCCCCCTATAATCGCACCACACTCAGGAAAAGCAATAGGATAGACGGATGAACGATACTGAATTTCATCAACTGGTGGACGCACAGATGCAAATCATCGAAGAATCCATCGATGAATCAGGCGCAGACATTGATTACGAAGTCACTGGCAACGTAATGACATTAGAATTTGAAGACCGCAGCCAAATCATCATTAACCGCCAAGAACCAATGCATGAGATTTGGTTAGCGTCGAAATCTGGTGGCTTCCATTTCAAGCTACTCGAGAACAAATGGACTTGCTCAAAAACAGGCATGGAACTGTTTGAAATGGTGAAAGAAGAGTGTGAAAAGCACGCTGGCGAAACCATTGATTGGCCATAAGCCAAATGAGTATTTGTGACGACCAGTCACCTAAACAAAAAAAGAGCACCGAGGTGCTCTTTTTATTATTCGTTTTACGCATTTACCGCTTTAGTTGGACGAGTTGGCGTACAGCCATCATTACGGTAAGGGATAATGTAGGTATTCCCTTCTTCCGGATGAATGATTTGGTAGTACTGCGGCAAATTAAAGTTAATGAACTTTGACGATACACGACTGTCATCTTTCACCGAGGTGTAGAAGCTGTTCACTGACGCAATCATTTCATCTTTCGAACCACTGAATTGGTGGTAAACCTCAACTTGGTTTGACTCATCTAATACGTAGATGTTGAAACCATCGTCAGTGTCTTCAAAGAAGAACTGCACTAAACCTTCACTCGCAAAGCCATCTACGACTTCTGGTAGCTGGTACTCTTGCTCACGATCCAGCATCAACAGCGGCGAACCTTTCAGCTTGTTGGTTGAAATGCTGCGGTAGAAATCAACTGAGTTCTCGAGTTTCTGAACCGATACGCCACGACGCTCAAAGAACAAACCATAAGTTTGGTTGGCAAGACGTATGGCTTTAAAGCGACGGCGTTTCTCTTGCTCAACAGGCTTCAAACGTAAGTCGATACACTCAGCTAATAGTTGGTAAACCATATTACGCATCACGCCACGCATGTTCTTCGCGTAACAGAATACATCCACCGACTCTGGCGGAATCGCGTCTTGGTGCATTTTGCCAAGAATGGTCTTCAATGCATCCAACATCGCGGTTTCACCTTTGAAGTGCAGTGTACGCACTTCGTGCCATGAGTTGCGATAAACTAAATCAACACTGCCGACCAAGTTAATTTGTTCAGGACCAAAGCTGAAGATATCGGTGTTCTTCACATCCACTTTGAGTGAGCGGCCAGACAGCTCTGCCGTTGGGTCATTTTCAAAGTTGATGAACATCGCCATCTGACTAATTTCACACGGACTACCCAACGCTTGCATGGTTGGGCGACGCTTGCGTAACGAGAAGGTGTTACGTAGGTCACTCACCATTTGGTAGAACTTATCGATGTCTAACTGCGCCTCACGCACCACCGCGTGCAAACGCGTTGACTCGGTAATCAAACCGTTGAAGAACGCCCAAGAAACCAACTTACTCAAATACTCATGGTGCTCAAGGCAAGGCTGACCAAGAATACGGTGTGCAATCAAAGGCTGCTTGTATAAGTACCAACCTGACTTGTTCACTCCACCTTCTTTTACTTCGATGAAACTCAAGTCTGGCTCATGAAGATCTGGAGAGATCTGCGGGTTAAGTAAGGTAACTTTGCCCGGCAGGACTTCAAATGCCGCGTACAGCTTACGCGCAAGAATGCTGATATCTTGCGGGCTGATCGCAGAGGTAATATCGTTTCGACGCGCAAACTGAATCAAGTTACGGTAGCTTTGCATCAAAGCATCCAGTAGCGAATGGTGCACTACTTTCACTTGTTCAACTTTCCAGTTACGGCGGTCATCGAGCTCTGCCAGTACCGATTCATCCCAATGCCATTTCGCAATCATGTCGCTTAAGGCTTCACGGCGCCACGCTACAGAACCTACATCAGGTTCACGAGACAGCTTTTCATGGGTTTTAAGGTAGAAACAGCGGCGAACTAAATCCAAACGTGTGTCGTCTTGGATTCGCTCTAGGTAACGCGTTACTTTCTCTAGCATCAAGTAATATGCATCCATGCCGTACAAGTCAGGCTCATGGGCAAAGAAGCGACGTTTAGTGTCGATGCTAAGAAGCTGTGTGTGCGGGTATTCCCACGAGTAAGCTTCAAGCAAGATCGCTTTCAACACGGATTTGTAAGGAGAATCGATACTCTTATACAGCTGCCACAAGTTCGAGCCAAAGTACTCTTCAGCAGGAATGCGGTTAAGCTGACCAAAGTTGATCCACTCATCACAATTGATATAGCCATCTTTACAAAGCTGTGCAACGTACTCGTCGTAACACTCTTCCATTTCTGGTGGCACGATTTGCCACAACAAACGCTGTCCAGCCAGACGTACTGCAGAACGGTAGAATTCATCCAGCAATAATAAATGCTGAGAAGAACCACAGTTATCGCCAGTCATCTCTTCAGAATGGTTGCTACGAAAACGCTCTTCATCCATTAAGAAGAAGTTCGCTTCCACACCTTGGCTTTGAGCCCAGTCGGTGATCAGCAAGCATTTATTGGTCAGCAGCTCGCGTTGGTCGTTATCCATCTCCGGTGAGATACACACCCAAATATCCAAATCACTTGAAGTACTTTGACCAATAGAAGAGGTACTGCCCATAGTGTACAAACCTAAGATCGCGGGTAGCTCTGCTGTCTTAAGCGCTTGCCCAATCGTCAGTTGAGTATCATCAAGGAATCGTTGTTGGAGTTCGTTCAGCTCTAGACCAAACACACCATAAGGTACGTCAGCATCGTAGTAGCCAGGAATAACAGGATGGTTGTAGTTCAACAAGGCAGGAATCAAGTGGAAGACTTGCTGGCTTTGCGAATCCATAAGCGCCAGCGCACGGTCGATCCGTTGCTGGTTCAGGTTATCTAGTCGCTGAATAAGTTTTTGGGTGTAAGCCTGCAAGGGAAGTTCCTTGGTTGAACAATCACGAAAATCTGCTGATGTTTTAAACCAAAAAGGTCTAAAAACGTGATCAATTTAACACTTTCATCAGAGTTGGTAAAGATTTCCACCCGCAAATAGTTGCGGTTTCAAAACCCCACACTAGTCGCAAAATTGATAGCGCAGTAGTGTCGCTCGTATTCGCCTCTAACTAATAATAGTCCTTAGTCTAAATGAGAATCCAGTCACACTATTTCCATAATGCAATGTAATTCCATTCATGACACCAAGAGAAGCCTAACTAACATTAAGATTTTCAGGCGTTGAGTGTTACGATTAAGCAAAACTTAAACAGCATTGAGAAGACCATGACACAATCCACGCCAATTCGCATTGCAACTCGAAAAAGCCCTCTTGCTCTATGGCAAGCACACTTTGTAAAAGACGCACTTCAAGCCGCTCATCCAGGTCTTGAGGTAGAACTCGTCACTATGGTGACCAAAGGCGACATCATTTTGGATACGCCGCTAGCAAAAGTTGGTGGTAAAGGCTTGTTCGTTAAAGAGTTAGAAGTGGCGATGCTTGAAGGTCGTGCGGACCTTGCGGTGCACTCAATGAAAGATGTACCAGTAGACTTCCCTGAAGGTCTTGGTTTGGTGACGATTTGTGAACGTGAAGACCCACGTGATGCATTCGTTTCTAACACTTACAATAACATTGATGAGCTGCCACAAGGCGCAGTTGTAGGTACTTGTAGCCTGCGTCGTCAGTGTCAGCTAAAAGAATACCGCCCAGACCTAGTTATCAAAGAATTACGTGGCAACGTAGGCACTCGCCTAGGTAAGCTAGATGCAGGGGAATACGACGCCATCATTCTTGCCGCAGCAGGTCTGAAGCGCCTTGAGCTAGAAGAGCGCATTCGTAGCTTTATCGAGCCAGAGCAATCGCTGCCGGCGGTAGGCCAAGGTGCTGTAGGTATTGAGTGTCGTGTGGATGACGAACGTCTACTTAAACTACTTGAGCCACTAAACCACCAAGATACGGCAGATCGCGTACGTTGTGAGCGTGCGATGAACCTGACCCTTGAAGGCGGTTGTCAGGTGCCAATCGGCAGTTACTCACTGCTTGACGGTGACAACATTTGGCTACGCGCACTGGTTGGCGAGCCTGATGGTAGCTTAATTGTACGTGGTGAAATTCGTGGTCACCGCAACGATGCCGAAGCACTAGGCGTTCAATTGGCTAACGAGCTACTTGAAGGCGGTGCACGCGACATACTAACCAAGCTGTACGCAGACCACGAATAATCATGGCAGTGTTGGTCACTCGGCCGGGAGAGCAAGGCATCGCGCTTTGCTCTCTGCTCGAAAGGCACGGCATTACTGCAATCCATCATCCATTGATCGACATCGTTGCCGATCTCAGCGATACGCACCTCTCCAAATACATCGAAAATGCGCAAATTATTATTGCAGTCAGCCAACATGCGGTGCGATGCGCAGAGAAAATCTTAGAGAACAACGCTAAATCATGGCCCAAGCAGGCTATATACCTTGCCGTTGGTCAAAAAACAGCACACTATTTGAGCAAATGCACTCAACAGAAAGTACACTATCCACAAGTCAGTGATAGTGAGCACTTGTTGCAGCTTCCCGAACTAAACAATGTAGAAAAACAAACAGTTCTAATCCTTCGTGGCAACGGAGGAAGGGAACTGATTAAAGATGCATTGGTGAGACGCGGAGCAAAAGTTAACTATAGTGAGACTTATAAGAGAGAATTTATCCCATTCGATCCAGTAAGCTGTGTCTCATTATGGAAAAACCAACAAATCGACCAGATAATCGTCACCAGTGGTGAACAACTGGATTATTTGTGCAACCAATTGACGTCAGAACAATTGGTTTGGCTTAATCAACAAGAGTTGTATATCCCCAGTCAGCGCATCGCTGACATCGCAATTCAAAGGGGCTTCTCTCAGGTCAGATGTACAGGAAGTGCATCCAACCAAGAATTACTGGCTGCTCTCCAGCCCTAGCTACACAGGATATAGGCATGACAAGTAAAAATAACGACCAAAAAAATAACGATAAAAACCTTTCCGAACAAACTGCATCGGCACCGCTAGCTGAAAAAGACACACCGCAACAAGAATCTGAGCCTAAAAAGGTAGACTCAAAGCCTGCTGAACCAACCAAACCAGCAGAACCAAACAAAGTTGAATTTGAAGAGAAGCAAGGCAAACGCGGCGTGAAGCTGGGTACTGTGGCTATCGTCTTATCACTTATTTTTGGTGGTGGTTTGACATACAAAATGCTCGAACAGCAATCAGAATACCAAACTCAGATCGCTCAGCTTCAGAGCCAACTAGAGCAGGCTCAATCAGCAATGAAACAAGAGCTAAACCAAGTAAAAGAAGAAACTATTGAAAAAGCGACGACAGCAACGCACAAAGCTGAAGTGGTTCTTGGTCAGCAACGAAAAAGTATTGAAAGCCTACAATTGGCAGTGGCCGACGTGAAAGGCCGTCGCCCAAACGATTGGCTGTTAGCAGAAGCCGACTATCTAGTAAAACTGGCTGGTCGTAAGCTGTTTTTAGAGCATGATGTAGAAAGTGCTACTCAATTGATGGAAAGCGCAGACCAGCGTATCGCAGCGCTAAACGATCCCAGCCTTGTAGGTTTGCGTAAAGCAATGGCAAACGACATCACTAAACTACGTGTTGTGCCACTAGTTGACCGTGATGGCCTAGTATTGCGTTTAACGGCACTACAACAGCAAGTAGACAAACTGCCTCTCGCAAATGCATTACTACCTGAAGCTGCAGCGGTTGAGAAGCAACAAGTATCAGAAGATATTGCAAACTGGCAAGATAACCTGATGACCTCACTAAAAGACTTCTCAGAGAACTTCATTACCTTCCGTACACGTGATGGCAATGTGATTCCGTTGCTCTCACCACAACAACACTTCTACTTGAAAGAGAACATCAAAGCCAAGATCGAAACAGCGATTAAATCGGTTTACCAAGAACAAGGGGAAATATACACCACCTCTTTGGAAACCGCGGACAAATGGGCAATGGCATTCTTCAACCAAGATGATAATTCAGTTAAAGAGTTCAACAAATCATTGAGCCAGTTGAGTAAACAAGACATCGAAGTTGAATACCCAGCGAAACTAGAAAGTCAAAACCAGCTATCAGATGTCATTCGCGAGCGCTTACGTCGTGAAGTAACCACAATGACAGGTACGGAGGATAAGTAATGGTTCGTCTTATTTTCCTATTTGTTGTTCTTGGTGCCGGTCTATTCGTTGGCACTCAATTCTCAGGCCAACAAGGCTATGTCCTGATCTCAATTGCCAATAAAACCATTGAGATGAGTGTCACTACCCTAGTGATTTTTGTGATTGCCGCACTGGCTGCATTGTTCCTATTGGAATATGTCGTCAAGAAACTGGTTTACGCAAGCTCAAGCACTTGGAACTACTTTAGCGTCCGTAAAATGCGCCGTTCTCGTCGTTACACCAACGAGGGCATCATCAAGCTACTTGAAGGGGACTGGAAAGGTGCCGAGAAGAAAGTGACACGCTGGGCAAACCATCACGACATGCCGTTGCTTTGCTACCTAGTAGCGTCAGAAGCTGCGCAGGGTCAAGGTGACAAAACAAAGCGTGACCAGTACCTAGAGCTAGCAAGCCAACAAGAGAATGCGCACTTAGCAGTAGAGTTGACTCGCGCGAAACAGTTCATTCGTGATAACGAGTTCGAGTCTGCATTCGATACGTTACAAGCACTAAAAGGCCAGTACGCGAATAACTCGATTGTTCTTAACCTGCAAAAGACTACTTACATGCAGCTTAAGCTATGGCAACCACTGATCGATCTAATGCCTCAACTAAGTAAAGCCAAACTGATCACAGAAGAAGAGCAAGCAGGGCTAATTCAGAAAGCTCAATGTGGTTTGCTACACGAAGTGGCTCAGCAACAAGGTAGCGAAGGTCTTATCTCACACTGGAACAGTCTGCCACGTAAGGTAAAACAAGACGCTCACCTGATCGGTTGTTTTGCTCACGAGCTCATCTCACGCAAAGCAGATGCCGAAGCCTTCACTGTGATCAAAGAAGCACTGAAGAAGAGCCCAACACCTGAACTATACCAATTACTGCCAGAGCTAAACCTACCAGATAGCCACCCAGTGATTGTTTTCCTTGAAGGTGTCTTGAAACGTGAACCAGAAAATGCAGCAGCACAAAGTGCATTGGCACACTTCTTCTTCCGCCAAGAGAAATGGCAAGAAGCACAAGAACATTTCGAAGTTGCGCTAAAGCTTCGCTCAGACGTTTCTGACTATGCTTACCTAGCAGACACACTAGAGAAGCAAAACCTAACTAAAGCGGCTCACGAAGTCTCTCGTAAAGCTCTAACGCTAGTTCAAAACAACTAAGCGGCTCAGAAAGTAGAAAGCCGACAGTTTACTGTCGGCTTTTTTATTACCTGCAATTTATCAAAACCCTTCATAGTTTCAACGTGAACGTTCCTCTACCACCTAAAAGCAACGAGACTCCATCACCGATGGCTTTTGTCACTCATACCCACGAGACTTCCTTATCTCATTGATAACCAAGTGAAGCTACTTCAATCATTTTCTGCAAAGCAGATTTGTTGAACCTTAATATCTAGGAAGACAGTTCGACACTCGCAGAACATAACTATATTGGATAGATATAGAGAATATACGAGTACATGAGCTATCTGACGTTATGTACTCAGCTCGATGGAGGAAAGTTCCATACAACGCTTAAATAACGTTTATTGTAAAAGCTAAAGCAAAGTAGTCATATTAATCAGCAGTAAGTCAGAGGCCGCTTAAAAGCGCTAACTCACATTGAAGACAATAGCGAATAGAAACGCACTTCTGTTAACAAAAGCCCTGTATCAATAGGGGTACGACAAGCAGGCTTAACAAACTTCTATAGATATTCAGAGAGTGGTTAGATGTTCTAGAAAGGTTTATTCGGTATTGAATAATAAAAGAGTAATTAACTGTTATCGTTGTTATCGGTGCTAATGTTTGGCTAAGAGGTTAATTCAAATACTTTAAGTTATTTCCAAGCATCAGAAATGAAAAAAGCCTCGCTATTTCTAGCGAGGCTTCTTAATAGTGGCGGAGAGATAGGGATTTGAACCCTAGGTACGCTATTAACGTACGCCGGTTTTCAAGACCGGTGCTTTCAACCACTCAGCCATCTCTCCACAAATTGTTACTAAAACTTAGTCTTACTTAAATAATGCTAAATCTCAGTTTTGCCTTTAGATTTTTTAAAATCTAAAAACAGTAAGCAAGCCTGGCGATGTCCTACTCTCACATGGGGAAACCCCACACTACCATCGGCGCTAATTCGTTTCACTTCTGAGTTCGGAATGGAAGTCAGGTGGGTCCAAATCGCTATGGTCGCCAAGCAAATTCTTTAATCCGGAAAACTGATTTTAAGTTCTATTTATACACATTCAATCGTTCTTGTATTGAGTCCATCAAAACCCCTTGGGTGTTGTATGGTTAAGCCTCACGGGCAATTAGTACAGGTTAGCTC